>DUOT01000108.1 GCA_012838705.1 Acholeplasmataceae bacterium | reverse complement strand
TTGCTCAAGTGCATCTGGACGAATATCAGTTGCATATACTACCGCACCTAATGCCTTTGCAGTTGCAATTGCTCTTAATCCAGCAACTCCAGCACCAACAACAAATACAGTTGCTGGCTTAATCATCCCAACAGCACTACCGATTAAAGGAACAAATTTTGAAATATTATTAATGGCCATTATCATTCCTTTATATCCAGCACAAGTGCTCATTGAAGATAAAGCATCCATTGTTTGCGCACGACTTATTCGTGGAATACCATCTAAGGTAAGACTTATAACGCCATTATCACGAAGTTTCTTTATCATTTCATGATTACTTGGTGAAGCTGGATGTAGAAAAGTTATTAAATATTGGCCTTTATGTAACATATCAGCTTCATGTTTATTTAGTTCATTATTAAACTGTGGTTCTTTTACTTTTAAAATTACATCAGCACGATCAAATATTTCTTGAGGATTCTCAACAATTTCAGCACCAACCTCTTGATAATCCTTATCATAATAATGTGATCCCTTTCCTGCATCGGTTTGTACTAATAATTTAGCTCCATCGCGGACCATTTTTTGTACTGTTTCTGGAGTAGCTGCAACTCTTAGCTCTCCAGGCATTATTTCTTTTGGTATACCAATAATCATAATTTTCCCTCCACTTTATAAAATTACCAAAATATTTTCTTTAGTTGATGGATAAATAGTGCGGCAATTAAAATATCTGCTGCACCTCCACAACTGATATTATTATTAATAAACTTTCCTGTTACTGCTTTTATTATTTTTATATCATAAGATGTGATTTGTGATACCAAGTTTTTATAATAGTGATACTTATCTAACTCTTTTGCTCTTTTCAGCATTACCGTATCATCAATATTTTTAATAATTTCGATTAATGTCATATGTAATGCTTCATCATTTATTTCTTTGTAATTTTCAAGATACTTTATTGCTATTTGTACACTTTTTAATCCGCTTTGAGCTTCAGCTCTAGCACCACCAAATTTATATTTTTCATAAGCATATTCTCCGAAAGTATTATATTTTGTTTCGGAAAAGATATCTTTAGTCATAACCTTAATATTTTTAAATATATCTTCATACTTTAAGTTATTTGCTAGTGTGTAGCCTATACTTAAAACTACGAGCCCTAGAATAAAGATTAATCCTTTATAACAATTAATCCCTGAGGTTACAGAAAACATTTCCTTTTCTACAAATAACCCATATTTTTTCCCATCTTTATATACTCTATTAAGATCTTGTCCATGAAACCCAATTAAGAACATATTTTCAAATCCTGGTAATATAACACCTATTGCTTTTTCCATTAGTTTATAATCCATATCACGATGGGACCCAGAACTACTCGGAGTTACTAATCCAAACTTATATTCTAAATTTAGTTCACTATAAATTGCTTTTTTTGATAAATCATAAATTATTTGTTTTAAATAGTTTAAAACATCAATTTTAATTTTTGATAAGACTTCACTATTTTTATGAGTTTTATTACGAATACAATAAAATGCATCTTTATCACATAGGATACATTTCCGCATATACCCCCGAGAAATACTACGAGTCTTATCAATATATAAATCTAAATCAATATACCTACCTAATGGATGATTTTCTTCAAGATTAATCAATATATCTTTTACTTTCTCATCTCGATTAGTAACTAGTAAAAAATAAGGTCCATCTGCTGATTCATAGAAATATTTATTAATCACATTTATGTTTTTTAAAACTTCAAAAACAAAGATTTTTATCAATATAAAAGCAATATTAATACTTTTATTTTCACCAGGAATATTAGCCTTAACTGAAATAACGCCCCCATCTATTGACTTTATTTTTTCAATACGCTTTTCACGGGCTTCTAAAATTGCATCAATAACCATAAAGCGTATCTATTATTGTTCCGTCACGATAACGAACAAGACCAACAATTTTTGTTTTTCTTTCAATTTCTTTTGGCTCACCTGTAATTTTATGGGCGATATCAAGCAAAGATTTAATATCCATTATCGGAAGCTGGGAATTCTCTAGTTTTTCTAGTAAATCCTTTCGCTTAGGGTTAATTGCAATTCCAAATTCTGTTACTAATACATCAACATCTTCTCCAGGAGTAGTAATAGTTTGTACTTTTCTTTTCACTACCGGAAGTCTAGATTTTATTAGGTTTGTAGTTATTATCGTTATTTTTGCTCCATGTGCAGCATCTGCATGTCCACCTGAGCCACCGATAATATTTCCTAAGGATGTTGTTGTAACATTAACATTAAAGTCTAAATCAATCTCTGTAGCTCCGAGAATTACAAAATCAAGATTATTAACTACTACTTCAGGATCAAAAGGATTTGCATATTTTGATGATGACATTCCATGATGATTTTTATTAACTTTATAACTATTAACTGCTTCTAAGTCAAAACTTTGAACATCATATAAGGCATCGATCATATTCTCTTCAAGCATTTCTACATAATAACCCGTAATTCCTCCTGAAGCAAAACCAGCACGAATATTTTTTTCTTTCATGATTTTTTTTACTTCCGCAGCAACAGCTAAAGAGGTGCCACCAGCTCCAGTTTGCATTCCAAAGCCATCTTTAATATATCCTAATTCATCTAGTAAATCGGCTGCTAGTTTCGCAATCTTTAACCCGATTGGATTTTTAGTAATTTCGGTTGTACCGGAAACTATTTTTTGTGAATCACCAATATTATCGATTGTAACAACATAATCGATATATTTTCCTTCAATTTCATGAAAACATAAGTTGTCTAGTAAACAATCAGTAATAACAACTTTATGTCTTGCATATTTACAATCCGGAATAATATATCCAAGTGGTCCACAATTATTTATTCCCTCAACACCATTTGCATTTCCATCTTTGTCAGCTGCTGATGCAGCAGCAAAGCAAACGTCGATTTTAAGTTCACCTGTCATAATTGCTCTTGCCCTACCACCATGAGTATCCATTATTAGTAGTCCTTGTAATTTCCCTTGAGCAATCATATCTGCTACTTTTCCATTTAGGTAGTTTGTATAAATGTTAGTTACATTCCCATTTTCTATTAACTCAGATAATATATCATTTACTGGAAAAATAGCACTAGGTGCTAAAGTCATATTTTTTAAATTCCGTTTTTTTATTTCTTCTAATACTAAATTAAATACTAAATCACCATTACGAAGGTGATGATGAAAAGATAAACACATTCCATCACTAATTTTAAGTAAATCAAATACTTCACTAATACTACCTACTAACTTATTTGTATTAGTAGAAATTATTTCACTAAGTAAATTATATTCATCATTTACATAAGCTTTACTTCCACGGAACGGCTTGTAACCATCTGGAATAAAACGTCCTACTTTATTTATCATACAATCATCCCAAATTTCTTTGCTTTTGCTATAACCTTCTCACAACGTTCAATAATTGGTTTATCAATCATCTTACCATCGAGACTAAAAGCACCTTTATGTGTTTTTGCTGCATCGAGCACTTTTAGAGCATAGGAAACCATCTCTTTACTAGGTGAAAACTTTTCATTAACAATTGCAACTTGATTTGGATGAATACATGCTTTAGCATTCATTCCTAAAGATAATGCAAGTTCACATTCGTTAATTAATAAATCTTCTCGTCTCACATTCGGATATGGAGTATCAATAGCATCAATTTTATATGCTTTAGCAGCATAGCTAATCTTGCTTCGAGGATAAAGTAGTTCAATTCCACTATCAGAACGAACAATTTCCATATCCTTTGTTAGATCTTCAGCACCTAGTAATATTCCATTAACTTGTGATAAGCTTGCAATTTTCTCAACTTCAAGTAAACTTGATGCTAATTCAATAATCGGAATTAAATTCACATCAAGTTTTAACTTTTCTAAATCATTTATAATTGCTAGTAAATCATCATATGAAGCTTTAGGAATCATGAGCGTATCAACGCTACTTGTTACCATTTTAATATCATCTTGGTAATAATCACTATGATAATCATTAATTCTAACAATTATTTCAATATTATCATATGGTTTTTCTTTTAGAAAACTAAACACAAGTTCCCTAGCACTATCTTTCTCACCTGGTGCTACTGCATCTTCTAAATCAAAAATAATTGCATCAGGTGAAAATAAAGCACCAGTTTGAATCATACTAGGATTATTACCAGGGATGAATAATAAACTTCTACGCATCATTATTCCCCATTCTTTTAATAGCTGTTATGAGCCTTGCTCTTATTGTATAATCTAAAGCTCCTTTATCTTCCACAACTACCTTTATTTTATCAATATTTAATTCTTCTAAAGTTTTTCTAATAGTATTTTCAATATTATCCTTAAAGAAATCATATACAATACTATTAATATTAATCTTTAAAGAGTCGTGTTCATAAACAGTTATTAAACAATCATTTGATTCAACTGATCCCGCAATTCCTTTTTTCATTTTTCTCTCCTATTTGCTAGGGCTATAACTCGATTCATTTCATTATTAACAATCATATAGCCCTCATCATATCCCATCCCCGGTTTTGCAAGGCATTGACTTGCATTACATGCAAGAGCAATATTTGTTGTTACTTGTGCTGAAATGTCTGTTTCATTGCAAGTTCCACCAACATATGAACCGATATTTTGTTCATTACAATAAAGCACTGCTTCAACTATATTATTCACTCCACCTAAATCCGGGGTTTTAATTTGTAACATATGACCAGCTTTATTAATAGCAAAATATTTAATATCTTCTAATGTATTACACCATTCATCAGCAACTATTTCAACATCCACACCATTTTCATCAATAAGTTTTCTTAAGTCTTTCAGTGCTATCATTGTATCCTCTCTGCTTCCAGCATCGACAGGACCTTCGATTCTAAGTTTAAATGGTTTCGCTGCTTCTGATAAAACCTTAATATACTTATATATTTTTTCAAGGTCATAATCAAATACCATTCCTATCGTTCCATAAGTATCGATATGAAATATTGGATTATAACTATCTCGTGTGCGAAGTTGTAATATCCGATTTTTAAGCCATACGACGTATTCTAATAATTTTTCTCCATTATGACCTAGTTTTTCGAGATTGTTAATAAGTGCATGGGGTAATACATCAACTTCTTTGAGAATCATTTTATCTGCATTAGTATAACGATCATCACCACTTTGAGCAAAGATCGGAATTTTATTCCACTTATTTGTTTTAATATTATATTCTTTTCTAATTACTTCTGCTTTTGTTATTTTATTTGCGATTGCTGCAGCATTTAAAAATGCTTGTGTTAATCCATAACGAATAGCAGTATGTAATCTCGATCCATTTACTATTAGTTTATCATACTTTTCCGCTAAGATTCTAAAATTACTAACATTTTCTCCTATTAATAATGGAACTAAATGTTTTTCTATAAATGGTATAAAGTCGTTAGCAAGAAAAAGTGGATCTCTACCACCGGCACCACTATACTGAACTGCACAACAATCGCCAATAGCAATACTTCCATCCTCTAATACTAATTGAATTGATATTGCTTCTCCAGGCATGCGAATACTAGTAAACCCATTAGTTTTTGGTTTTCCAATATAAGTAAAGCCATCAATTTTTGCTCCTTCTTTTATAGCATGTTGATCATCAAAGTAAAATCCTGTATATGATTTCGAAAGAATACAATCTTTTATTTTCATTTTTTTATTTCTTAGGTCTGCCTACTAATTTACCTTCACTAACGGCATACACATCATCTATTGTCATTTGGAAGGAAACTTCACGACCTTCATATTTTGCCCTTTCTAGTATTTTGTCATTGTGGAACTTTTTAATTTCATCACTAAAACCAAGATTTCCAAAATCTAATATTCTTATATGTCCATCATTATCCCGAGCAGGTAACATTTTATTTTTATTATACTTGCTAGGTGCAAATGGAATATCGATTAAGCCTTGCTCGAAGGCATTCACAGTACCAATAGCAATATCTCCATTTCCAACTTTATATATACAATCAAGTAAACAATTTACTTCTTTTTCAATTTGATCTATCTCTTCTTGTAATTCGCGTGAATTTTGATATTCTTGGTCACAAAGTAAACTCGTAACAATTTTTGATGCTTTAATTCCACTTGCATTTGCTTCTTTGGTTGGGATTCCAATTGATTCAAGAGGAGTTTTTGTAATCATTTTTGTTGCTTTGCTTAATGCTGCAACAGTTGAACTCATTGCAATTAAACCCATAGCTTCATTTTCATCTTGAGGGAAGCCCCCCATCCATTGATGAAATACTGTTGTAACGACAACATCATGATAACCAAACTTAGCAAGATATTTTTCTGTTTGATGTTCTAAAGCTCTAATTGCGGCAACATCTTGAATAATATTTCCACCCATCCCATAACCAACAGAAATATTTTTTACCCCTTGCTCAGCAGCAAGTAACGCTTCAATTATCGATATCGTATTAGCAATTGATGGTGGAACTAAAGTACCTGTTAGTGGTCCAAAAGGTTCACGGTTTAAAGTAATTCCATGTTCTTCATAAAATCCTACTAAACGATCACAATATTGCCAATATTTTATAGTATCCTCTAAAGATATGTTTTTCGCATACGGAATATTATATGAAATACCTCCACCTTCATTTGAAGTCCAACCAGCAGCATGAATTATTTCCGCAAGCAGTCTTGCATCTGGAGTTCCATGACGTGCTTGTAATGGTACTCCTACACTTTCATATACTTTAATACAATTTTCAACACCATAATTAACTGCTGGAAATCCATTAAGCATATTACGATTTAACCTATTACTTTCTTCAATTCCATGTTGTGCTTCCTCATAACGATTTTGGCGTGTATAACTATCAATAGTTGTTGGTAATAAGTCAGCTCCAGCATTTTCTAAATATTGCATTAGCTTAATATGTTCGTCTAAACGACAAACCCCAGCCCGAGGCTGAACTAATGTTTTTTTCTTAGCTTTTGCTTCAGCCATAACTAAGGCAACATTTTTTTCTTTTGGTACTTTTTTAAGCCTAGCAATTGCACTTTCAAAATCTAATAGATTGCTTTGCCCTGTCGGCCATGATTTTAATACTTCTTTTCGAACTTTTAAAAACTCTTCCTCAGTCCACTTTTTATTTTTTAATTTCATTGTCTTCACCAACATAAGTAATATTATCTTTCATTATTCTCAGCGCAATGCTTGGCTCATAAATACTTAATAAGCCCATTGCGGAGAGGATATATTTTTTATCTAACATATATTTTGGATTTTTAGGTCGTAATTCTAAAGGCTTTTTTGGATTATAACAAAGTGATTTTAGTATTTCTTGTGGCCTTTCATCATTAATTACGACTCCACCAGTTCCAATAATCGTCTTAACATCAGTTAAATCTTTACCATATTGATAATACATTTGACCAAGAGGTGTATATACTGCTTCTATTTTTCCATCATGACGACTAAAAGCAACATCAGCACATATTTCTCCAAATAGTTCATCAACTTCTTGATCATGACGAGTTCTAGGAATCATATCGACATGTTTAACTCGGTATGCAACCTCTTTATCAATATCAATTCCTTTTTGTTTATAATATTCTTGTTCTTCGCGAGTAATATTTAATTTTATTCCTTCAGCTGAATAACGAACCCCTAAATCGCCTTCAACTGTTCTCTTTGCATATGGTTCTTCTAAACCTTTCAATATAACATCTGCTCGTTTTGGCCTTCCGCTTGATATTGAATAAATATCAGTTGTTGCTCCACCAATATCAAGAATGATTAATTCCCCAAGACCTTCTTCATCTAAATAACCTTTTGCAAGAAGTTCTGCAGCTTGTAATACTGCTTGTGGTGTCGGTAAAATTATTTCATCAATATTTTCTTCAAGCTTTTTTATTCCTTTTGCGTATACAATGTTTTTCATAAAAACATTGCGTATAATGTCACGAGCAGGATTAATATTTAGAACATTTAATCTTGGCATTATATTATCACAAATAAAGCCATGTAACTTATATTTTGCAAATATCTCTCTAATTTCATCTTGGCAAGCTTTATTTCCTGCATAAATTATTGGACATCTAACATTCCCTTCGCCAAGCTTTCTCGCATTATAGATAACGCTTTCACGATTTCCACCATCAATTCCTCCCGCAAGAAGAACGATATCGATTTTCTTATCCTTAATTTTTTCGACATCTTTACTCGTAATAAAGTGTGAAAAAACAAGTTCAACTTTTCCCCCAGCACCAAAACATGCACGTTTGGCAGCCTCAACAGTTAATTCCTCCACAAGACCAATGGCAGCCATTTTAAGCCCACCAGCAGCAGATGAACAAGCGATTATTTTTTCAAATTTCATTTCTCCATATTGCAAGTATAAATTATTTAAAGCATTTTTATATCCAATATTAATGTCTTCATCAACTGTTGTTAGTGCTTTAGCTGTTCCGATTAATCGCTTTTTATCAAGATCAACAGCAGTTAACTTTGTATTTGTTGATCCAAAATCTATAAGCAAGTATTTCATACTATCATTTCTTCTTTATATCTTCTTCAATAAGCGATAAGACACTTTCAATCGGTGTTCCAGGTGGAAACACGCGATTAAAACCTAAATCTTTAAACCGCTTTTCTACAACAGCAAAATCTTGTTTGCCGACAACAATATTACCGCCGACATATAAAATAATATCATTTAACCCAGCCTCAATACATTTCTCACGCAACCCCCGACAATCAAGTTCTCCATGACCATAGAGAGATGATACTAAGATCATTTTTGCATCCGATTCAATCGCAGCATTAATAAAATCTTCTTGAGACGATAACACACCGACATTGACAACATTATAACCGGCATTAGTCAGTACATACTCAATAATGCGATTACCAACTGCGTGAACATCCGCCCCAATCACCCCTATTACTATTGTTTCCATTTTTACTTCTTATAAGGCCTCCTATACTACAATAATAATCCATTAAATTTTAGGATCTAAACAATAATATTATAACAAATTAATAGGTAAAATTAAAGCCTTTTCATTAACATAATTATAAAAAAAATAAAACTACAATACATATGTATTATAGTTTTACAAAATTATCATGATATTTTTTAAGTGGTTCATAAAGCCACAATATAGATATAAAAGAACTAATTCCAAGTATTAATTCAAATATGATATCACTTAATAAATAATGAACAAAAGATACCTCTCCGATTAATGAATTAGCAAGAACAAACATCCATGAATAAGTGATAGAATACAAAAACCCTAAACCAGCTAATGCATATATGTTTTCAACTCTTTTAAAAATTGTATTAAGTGTAATTGGAATTATTAACCATCCAGCAAGCATAAACGGAAAATAGATTAGTCCATTAAATAAAAGCGTATCAAGGAAAGTATGAATTAATACGATTATTGCTGTTTTCGGTCCTCCTAATATTTTGCTATATAAAACAATTAATAAAACAGTAAGTTGAACATTAGGAATAAATGATAATATCTGCTCTTGGATAAATAGGATTCCAGTTAGAATCGCCATATAGGTTAAGTCTTTAACTCGGAACACTATAATCACCAACTTTTGTATATACAAATTTAATGACATCGCCATCAGATAGCTTCAGTTGATTTATTCCTTGTAAAGCAGCTTTATCATTTACATATATTTTTATAAAATATTCATTACCATCAGCATATACTTCATTAATTCTTATTAAAAACCCATTACGATCTTCAATCTCAAAATTTTCTTCTAAAATTGCCCTTAAGTTTTGATTATGAAAATATATTTCTTCATTTATTACTTCATTTTGTGCTTCATCAATAACAATAATTCGAACTGTCCCAGAATTATCGAGTTTATTGTTATTAACAAAATGAACAATTAAACCAATAACGATAATACTACAAACAGTAATTATCGCTTTTAATATATTCTTTTTCATAGAAATAAGTTAAATGCTTTGCTGCTTTCTTTATATATTTTAAAGCTAGCAAAAGCAGCAAAAACTTGTGGAGTTGCATAATCTAAATCCAAATCCCCGTCGAGCATATATTTAAATGCACCATCTTGGTGATACTTTAATAATGCGGTAACTAAATCAACATCATTTTCACCATAAGATGATGGATCAATATCAAGGGCAATTAGACCTAAGATCACATTTGCTGTTGAGCAGGAATTAGCATTACCCCAAGAAATAACTCCATCCTCGCTAATATTTTCATCTATTAAAGTAAATAAATCATCACGATTAATTTCAAGACCATCAGTTGCCATTAGTGCAACACCTGCATAATCAGCATCACGATAATCTTCTTCTCTAATAATAGGGACTTTGCTAATTAAATCGTCTTGCATTTCTATATTTACATTAGTAATTCTTAATGCAATAAGTCCATATGTATAACTATAAATATCAACTTCATTTACTTTTTTTAAAGCATCAACTAAGAAATCATAGTCTATCTCAAAGGCACGACAAATTTCAATTGCTTTAAAAATTTCTCCGATAGTATTATATTCATAGCTTTTATAATAATTTTCAACTTCTTCTTTACTTAGATAGTTACTTAAAGAAATATCATAACCATGGTCATCTAAAGCTTTAATTGCAGTAACAACATAATAATCCAGTTTTGCAACATCAGTAAAATACTTTTCCGCATGATTATCAATAAAATTTTCAATCGCACTATTAATAGGTTTTAAAAGTGGATCTTTTTCTTGTTTACAGCCTGTAACACCAGCAAGCAGTACAAGAAAAATAAAAACCATAATTTTTTTCATTTTTCTTCTTCTCCTTCATATTATTTTGTTTTAGGCCGGTCTCCTGGCTCTACTTCATCCTACTTTGCGCCTTCCCAATATTGAAAATATCAGTGGCTATTGCATTTCGTCCGTATTACAGTTGCTGGGACAGTTTGAGACTTTCACTCAATTCCCGACACCTAAAACACTAATATTATATCATTTAATCACCTAAATGTTAAGAACAAAAAAAGAAAAGTTGTAGCTTTTTACTACAACTATTTCGATATATAATATTTGAGGAAGAAATTAGTCCAAAATATCTTTGTATAAGTTTTGATTTTTTGAAAATACAGCTTGAACATAAGAACATATAGGAATTACTTTTTTCTTTTCACTCCGTGCATATTCTACAAATGCATCAACTAATTTTCGTGCTATATTTTGTCCACGGTATTTTGGATTAACAAATGTATGGTTGACAACCAGATGGCTTGTAGCACGAGTTAAATATGTTAATTCACCAATTTCTTGATTGTCTTCATTTAATACATAAAAACGGTTTTCACCATGAATAATTTTATACATATTTATCACCTCGTCTACATTATATATTATAACCAATAATTACAATTCTTACAAGTGAAATGCTTAAAACTCCACCTTATGTACCTATACCCACATACTAGTTTAGCTTAAGGCTGCTTCAGTCACGACCTGACCTGGTTCACTATCCTAATATTGGATATAGGTACATAAAATGGAGTTCTACATTATTATACTATATAAATATATTTTTATCAATATAAAAAACTTGTTATTTAATAAATATCGTGATAGAATTAAATAAATATTTTTGTGTGGAGGAATTATGATTAGAATAGACAATTTAACAAAAACCTATGGTAAGGTAATAGCAAATCAAAATGTTAGTTTTTCGGTTAATGATGGCCAAATTGCAATTTTACTTGGTCCTAATGGAGCAGGTAAAACAACAACAATTAAATGTATTAGTGGATTATTACGCTATAAGGGAACAATCTTAATTGATGATTTACTTAACAAAACAGTACAAGCAAAAAGAAATTTAGGTTATATTCCCGAAATGCCAGCAATCTATGATTTACTTACTGTTTCCGAACATTTCGATTTCATTGCAAGAGCATATAAACTTGAAGACTATTTAGAATATGCAAATGAATTACTCCATCGTTTTGAATTAAAAGATAAACAAAACAAATTAGGTTCAGAATTATCAAAAGGAATGAAACAAAAGCTAAGCATTTGTTTAGCGCTTCTACCAAAACCAAAAAATTTAATCTTTGATGAACCAATGGTTGGTCTTGATCCACATGCAATTAAAGAATTAAAATCAATATTTCGCGAGTTAAAAGCAGAAGGCCATGCAATTTTAATATCAACACATATGATTGATAGCCTTGAAGATTATTGGGATATTGCTCATATTATGGTGGAAGGAAAAATCGCTGCAAGTAAATATAATACCCAAGACAATGACCTCCTTGAAACATTTTTTGAAATTACTGGTCATAAAGAGGAAAACCAATGAAAGCAACAACATATTTATTAGTAACAACACTTAAAAACAAATTAAAATTGTTACTTAAACGTCCATTAATGTTAATTCTAGTAATTTTATTTACTATTTTCATGGTGGCGATGCTTTTACTTTCCTTAATAATGCCTCTTGATGAAGTTGAATTTAGAAACCCAACGGAAATGTATTTAATTATTTTCGCTTTTTTATCTTTTATTTTTTTTCTTACTGCATTTAATGGCCTAAAAACAGGAGCAACCTTTTTTACTATGCCTGATGTAAATTTACTATTTACTGCTCCAATAAAACCAAAAACAATTCTTCATTATGGATTAATAAAACAAATAGGAACATCACTTTTTGTTGGTATATTTTTAGTATTCCAATATACATGGCTTAGAGCTTCATATGGTTTAAATATCTTAAGCTTTTTTATATTTCTTTTATCATATTCAATCAATTTATTTTTAAGTCAATTAACTGGAATGGCAATTTATACTCATACAAGTTCTCATGATAAAAGAAGAACAATTATAAAAATTATTCTCTATTTATTTTTCTTATTAATAATTTCTTATGCGTTATATTTATTTGTTTTATACTACCCAGATATTAATACTATAATTGGTAATATAAATTCTAATTTCTTTTTCTTTATTCCAGTTGCTGGTTGGCTTACTGCCTTATGTGTTGGAGTAATAGAAGGAAACTTATTATTCATTTTAATTGGTCTTTTAAGTTCACTTATTTTATGTATTACATTAATATTATTAATTAGTAATTTAAATACCGATTATTATGAAGATGTTGTTAAGACTACTGAATATGTTCATAGTATTCTTTCAGCTCGAAAAGAAGGTAAATTAGTAGAAGCAATACCAAGGAATGTGAAATTGGGGGATGTTGGAATCCATAAAGGTAAAGGAGCAAGTGTATTATACTTTAAATTAATGAAAGAATCAAAAAGGAAAAAGATCTTTATTTTTGATGGTGTCCAAATGTTTTTGCTTTTCGCAACTATAATCTTTGCTTTTATTGTAAAGAAGGAAGGACTTTTTCCAATATATATATTTAGTCTCTACTTAAGTATGTTAACTATAACACTAGGTAGATGGGTAAAAGAACTTAATCATCATTATATATACTTAATTCCTGAAAGTTCATTTCGAAAATTAATATTTATACTTCTAGAAAATTTTAAGCAAATTGTTATTTTCACAACTATCCAATATTTAATATTATTTCTTATTACCCAAGAACAAATAATATCAATTCTGTTTTACGCAATCAGTTTTATATCATTCAATTTCATTTTTACTGCTATTACTGTTCTTACTGATCGTATCTTTGGTCAAATAAGTAATAAATTTTTAAATGGATTTTTGTATTTGATTCTTGTTGTAATTGTTGCTCTTCCAGGAATTATAGGTGGAGTAATAATAAGTGCCTTTTTCAATAATGAAGTTCTTTTCATACTTGGAATAAGTTCCTTATGGAATATTTTTATATCATTGATAATACTTTTTGCTTGTAGGAACATATTAAGTGTTGCGGAAATAAAAAACTAAAAAGGTTACGATAATCTTTTTTGGCAAAAAAATATAATTTAAAGGAGTATGCGAGATGCATACTCCCTTTTTTATTATACACTTTATCAATTATATATATGATCTGCCTAAATATTTACCCTTATCTAGTTACTTCCGAATATACCAACACTTTATTGTTATCATAAATTCCAAATATGTCAATACTACCAAAAGCATTCGAATATGTTTCAAAACTAACTTTTTCTCCAACAGCATCTATAAATTTTTCCAAAGAATTATCATTATATATTTTAATTAAAACTGAAAACAAATCATTATCTTTATAGAAAATTTTTTTGTAATTTAACTTTTCTTCTGTTTTAAACTCAATATCTTTAAATGTTCCATCATAACCATATTTTTGATTATTAAATATCTCATATTTATCAAAGCAATTTATACATTCAACCATTACACTATTTTCTTTTAAAATAATAGGTCGATCAGATGTACAATATCGATGTTTTTTAAATCCAAAAAGATTTGTACTATATTCATATACTTTCCCATCTTTATTATCTCGCTTAATGTATGTAGGAGTTTTTCCTATTCTTTTCCAAAATTCATCTCTTTCTTTTTTCCATTTCAAATATTCATTAAAATTACTTGAAAATCTTTCACTTTTGAAGACATTAAATTTATCGCATCCACATTTGCATTGGACTTTTAAAATAATATATTCTTTAGTTTCTTTTTTGATCTCAGCAATTTCCTCTAAATATATTGGTATAGGTATTGACATAACATCCTCCTAAAACATAAATATAGCTTTAATAAATATCTAAATACTTTTTAATAACAACTGTGATGCTAAATATTTATAAAGCGATAATTTTTGTAGTAATCCTAAAATCTATATGAACTACTATCTGTTATATTTTAAATCAATAACTTGATTTTCTCAAATAATGAAATATTATAATTTTAAAAATTAGCGGTGGAATAAAATCACCGCTCTTTTACTTATTTCTATTTTCTTTTTTACGTTTTCTTAAATCTTTAAAAAAACTAGTCATTAAATATTCAATTTCATCACTGCATATTCCATTCTCAACTTCTACATGATGATTAATATTTGAATTATTAAATATTTGCATTATACTCTCAACGCAACCAAATTTCGGCTCTTTTTGCCCGTAGACTAGTTTTTTAAAGCGGGATTGGATAATTGCTCCACCACACATAAGACAAGGTTCTAAAGTAACATAAATATAAGCATCATCTAAAATCCATCTTCCAAGTTTCTTACATGCTTTATCTATTGCTAATAGTTCAGCATGATATAAAGTATTCTTTTTATTATGTCTTAAATTATGTGCACGAGCAACAATTTTATCATTAACTACGATAACACAACCGACAGGAACTTCATTTTTCTCATATGCTTTTTTAGCCTCTTTAATGGCTTCTTTCATATAATATTCATGATTCATAGTTTACCTTTTCACTGTATGACAATGACGACAACAAGCTTCATATTGTTCCTTAGCACCTACAAGGATTATTGGATCATCATAATGAGCAGGCTTTCCATTAACTAATCTTTGTGTTCTTGTTGCTGGTGCTCCACATATATAACAAATCGCATTTAGTTTTGTTACATATTCAGCACGTGCAAGTAACTCAGGCATTGGGCCAAATGGTTCTCCACGGAAATCCCTGTCAAGCCCAACAACAATTACTCTGATTCCTAAGTTTGCTAAGTCTTCACATACTTTTATTATTTCATTATCAAAAAACTGTGCTTCATCAATTGCAATCGCATAAGGCTTTTTTTCAAGATATTGATATATTTCACTTGGTTTTTCAATTAATATTGAAGGTGCTTTATTACTATCATGAGATACTATTTCATCTTTACTATAACGTGTATCAATTTTGGGTTTAAATAAATAAACTGTTCTCCTAGCATATTCTATTCTTCTCACTCTTCGTAATAATTCTTCGGTTTTACCAGCATACATACAGCCAGTAATAACTTCTATCCACCCATCTCTCACTTGTAAATCCATAATAATATTCCTTTCCCCTAATAATAATAATAATAAGAGTATACAAAATATATCCTATTATGTCAACTAAGCTCTAGATATTGTATAATTTTTCTATTTATTTTGTTTGAGGATCTTTTAATACCCCAATAAATAAAGGTAGGTTTTCTTCATTTACTATCACAAAGACAAATGGTCGATTTAACATTAAAGTAAATTCTGGATCAGGTTCTGATGTCTCTACAACCGTCACTTTCGTATACGCAGTTGCTTCACATCCTTTTTCATTAACATTAATATATGATTTTTGAATGACGGAGGAAACATATCCTTGGTTTGTTATGATATTGGTAAGGCTATTATCATTTGAAAAAATTTCATTTATTCCTAATTCTTGAAGCATAGGAATTAAATCAAAGTCAGATTTAAATGAAAACTTTGGAATTTCTAAAATTATACTTTTATTAGTCGTATTTTGAATATTTCCCGCAACAGATTGTAAGTTTTGAAGTACCCATGTAATTTCTACATCTTCATTAGGTAAAATAAAAACAATATTACATTTATTTTTAAATGGAATTGATGCAAGTTCATATTGATCAGTTTTTAAGTATTTAGTTTGTACTATTCCATTCATAAATAAGGTTGTATCTACTTTATCACCATAAAAAGGTTTACTAGTTGTTAGATTTTCATCAAAACTAAATACCCATTCATCATAAAAATAGATTGTATTAATTAAAATAAGTAACATATTAGGCCTTAGAGAAAACTCATTATTTTCATTGCCTAGTTTGCCGCCAGTATGCTCGCTTACCCATTTGGCAATTTTTTTACCATTTTGTGAATTTGTAAAATCTAAGGAAAAAGAGTGAGCATAATACTTTTCCGCAAGTATATCTAAAGTATCCTTTACAAACTGTCGATCTTGATTTAACCATATTGAATTTGCTAGCAGTAACTTTCCAACATCATTATTAAAATATAATTTTTTAAATAGTTTTTCATTTTCTGTTCTTAACATCTCTAAGTTTTCCACATTCAATACTGTTAGCACTTCACTTAATGCATCCTCAGAACATCCTTCAGCAACCATCGATAATGCCATATATAGACTAATTGGAGAATAAATTTGGTTTTCTGAACCATCGATTAATATACTACTAGTTTGATATGAAAACTCATTTACTGAAGTAAAAAAATTATAATCTAATTTTAACCCTTGATATTTACTCCCAGCAATATCAACATATTTTGTAGCTTCAGGATATTTAGGTGTGCTTATTTCGTTCCGAGAATGATTACATCCAGCCATCAAAAAAACAAATAACAAAATAATAAATATTTTTTTCAATAATAGTC
>DUOT01000107.1 GCA_012838705.1 Acholeplasmataceae bacterium | reverse complement strand
TTATATACGTCAACATCAAGAATATGTAGTAAGCACACCAAATGGCTATAAATTAAGGAAATCACTTTTAAACTGTGGAAAGCAATCAGTAACAGATGAAAATACAGAAATATTATTTAACGTTCCAGAATTATTCATAGAAGAATAAAAAAATAGCGACCTAACTCGTAATTGAGGTAAGTCGCTTTTTCTTTTAACTAAAATTTTAAACTGTCTTTAGTAGATCGTTAAAGTATGTAATAAAGTCTCCCTTTGTAAGATTTTCGTTATATAATGGAGAACCCCAAATTCGATATTCGTTATCATCGGCAAATTTCACAACTGGAATGCCTTTCTTAACTAGGTCTAATAATAGCGTATTTTTCCATTTGTCTTTTTCTAATAAATGCTCACCTTTTGGTTCAATAAACATACATATATAGATATTATTTTTTCCAGATGATGTTTTTTCTTCTACCTCTTTGTTTAGAATAAGAACATAGTCGGGTTCAAATTTAGAACCATCTTCAAATGAATAAATTGCAACCTGTATTTCATTTCTAATCAAGATTACTGAATGAAATTTTCTTCTCAATTCTTCTACCATTGTACTGAAATACTTGACAAATTTCTTCTCTTCGCTTGTTCCAAAGTTATCATTATATGCATACCAATTTTTATCAGATAAATCCATACGATATGTGCTATTCACCAAACTATCATTTTGGGAGACTCCTGCCCCCCACGATTCATCATCTTTTTCGACTGTAATGTTTCTTATACGATCAGTAAACACTTCTCTAATAGGTCTACCATAAAATTCAGTTGTTCCTTTATATGAAACTTCAATGGTTTGAACATAATCAGACACTATATGAAGAACCTCTTTACACGCATTTAACATGTCCTCATTACTTGGCTCAGTTCCTTCTAACGCTAAAAATGTTATTGGAAAGTTACCCAAATATTCTGGACTAGTTAAAAATTCTCTAACACTTTTAATATTGGGAAATTTCTGTTTTAACTTATCAAATGATAATGTTAGTTCAAAACATCTAAAAGCTTTATAAATGATACTATATTGAATCTCACCAAATTTTACGGGATTTAAATCAACATATTTCAATCTAGATGAATTAATATTATCATCAAATAGGCCCCCAACTGTAGAGGCATTTGATTTACATTTATATGTCTTACCCATAGTTCTTATTTTTTCAGGAAGTGATGTAACTGTACTTCTTCCAACTTCAACTCTATCATTCAAGAAAACAAAACCTTCCATATATACTTTTGATCTCTTAAAATCGTTCTTAAGCTTATAGTGAACTTGCTTTGTTTCTGTTTCTGGAAGTAAACCTGTTTGTTTTAAGGCACGTTTTATTTCATCTATATACCTAGAATCATCCATACAGTGATATAAAAGAGTTTCACATATTGAATAAGGGCTTGAATAGTCTGAATATTTTCTCTTTTCCCTCGGTTGTTCATTAGTAAACTGAAATGGACAATATCTTGCTCCACGACCTATTAATTGAGCTTCACTAATTGTATATTTTGAGACTGTTCCTTTAGGACCACCTTGACGTGTTTCATAAAGTCTAACAATATCAAACAATGATAATACATCCCATCCCTCAGTGAGTTTATCAACTGTAAATATCAAACGGTAATTGTTATTCTTTTCGTCAAGATTATTTACTATATTTTCATTTTCGGAATTCAACGCATTCATATTTACACAGTTAGATTGAGAAAAATCTATTTTTATTAGGTCGACCAACTCATCATTTGTTAAGTTGATATCATTAAAAAAATTAAATGCATTACTAAAAATTTCGTTTCCTGAATTTGTTATTTTAATATCTTCTATATCAACTGGAGACAATAACTTTAGTTTTTCATGAAATTCATTATAGAAGCTATTGGATTCACTTATCGTTTTTGATTTTAATAAAACAACCGGTTTTATAGAAATATTGTGCTTTTCAAAAAGTAGTTTTCTGTACTCACTTAAAATTAAAGCCTGTAAAGTTCTACCCCATTTTGTTGTACTACTTTGTAGATTCATAAACTCTTTTGTGTATCCAGCTTTTCTAAATTCTTTTAAGTCAAAATTATAAATTATTTTATCAATATACTTACTTTTTACATTTACATCTTGAATATCACATGTAGCTGTAAACTCTAAAAGAACATTATCTTTATTAGCTAAGAATATCTTATTAACTGTATCTTCCCAAGTTGCATTTTCCTCGTTTTCTTTTTTGTCTTTAGAAGTTGTTGAATTAAGATGGTGTGCTTCATCTGCGATTAATACGATTTTATCATTTTCAAAATCTTCAATTGTTAACGATCCTTCCCTAATAATACTTAACGAACTATGAATACCTTGAACAGTATTAAAGCAAATATTAATGGCATCTTTATCAGCTTCGTCAAAATTGCTAACTTCGTTTATTTTTACGTTTTTACCATTAATATTTATACTATTGTTAAACAAATATTTAGATGACGCTTTTTCAAGAAAATTAATTCGAGTTTTTGAAACAATATTTGTCTGGTTTGTAAAGAATAGAAAGTTTCTATACCCCAAATTATAGTAGTATAAAATATCCATTGCCATAATTACTGTTTTTCCAGAGCCAGTAGCCATGTGATATAGAATATGAGTTTGTTTATTCTTGCTTAAATTGCTTGTTAAATATAGAATAGTATATTCTATAGCTTCTTTTTGATAATCACGAAGTTTTATATTACTAGACAAGTTATTAATTAAAAATTGTGGTATTTCTGCGGAAAACCCTGCTTCTTTTAATGTTGTAATT
>DUOT01000106.1 GCA_012838705.1 Acholeplasmataceae bacterium | reverse complement strand
TTTATGGTCGTCGTTAGAAAATATTAGTTTTTGACCATAAAACCATAAACTATCTTAGAGACCCTATTTTCTTTGGTTTCTATTTATTAAATATATTATAATTATTAAAAATCCTATTACCAATAATATTACCCACCAATAATTACTAAAGAAAAACACTAATCCCAATAAAAAATTTCCTAAAGTAAATCGATTGTATACTGGATTTGGATCTGAACTAACTGAAAATGATATATTGCTTTCTGGTAGTTCATTTAATTTGACTGTATAAACGCCATTTTCTAAATTGAATTCAATTGATGAATCGATAACATAATAGTTTTCAGGTGGAATAATAGTTACTGTAAATACTCCAAATGAACTCCAATTTTTACTTGGATTTGATATATAATTAATTTTATAAATAGCAGGTGAGAAGCGAAAGTTTGCTCCAGTTTGATATTTGTATTTAATACCTAAAAAATTATCTTCATTTTTAATAATTGTTGCATCATAAGTAATGATTACAATACGTTCAAATTCCCAAGCCCTTCTTTCCAGTTCATCAAATGTATAATAATTATATTCATCCATTGCTAGAGCAATTTCATATTCTAATAATAGTTTTGCATTCTCTTTATTAAGTTCTACAGTTTTAAAATCATACTCACCTTTATTTTCATCAAAATATTCATACGTTTCATAGTACTTCAATCTATTTTCAGTATGATTTGATATAAAGTCTTTTAATATAATTTCTTCTCTTATGATTAAATTATTATAAGCTCTATAATTTACTTCTTTACCTTTATAATTATCATAACCTGCAGTTTCAATATCTAAAATATCATTTCCTAAAACTAGTATACTTATCATGTTATCATTATTATCTTTATGTTTCGTTAACGTTATTAAATCATATCCCTGGACAAAAGAAGGTTCATTACTATAACCATTATTTCCTAGAGTTATAATAGTACAATTATCTTGGCTTTTTTTAAATCTTATTAAACCTATATTTTGATTTATTGAAGTTAGATTATAAGTATATAAATAAGCTTTTTCAGAAGTCGACAATAAAGATTTTGTTATCGAACCTTCAATTGCTTCTTCAAATGTTAATGATTCAATTTGATCAATATTAATATAATTTGGATTATCATTATCTGACCAATAACTAATCCTTTTTCCATAATATATCTGATAATCTATTTTTTGCGCATCATCTTTCACTATTTCTATTTTATTAGTATCAACTTTATTAAATGATGAAATAAAAGGAAATCCCATCTTGATAGTTTTCGTTTCTCCACTATTATGGAAATTATAAGTCGCAATTATATCGCAAAAAATCCCACCATGATTCGGCATATTATATTTTTGAAAATCAAATATCAACTCTTCTGAATGTACAGAAATATCTTCATCCGTTATTGGAAGCATTTCAATTCCTAGTTCAGGGTCAAATACCATTTGTGCGCTATTTGCGGAAACGTTAATATATGAAAACAGTAGTAATATTAATAATGCAATAGTGAATTTTTTGTACATTTTTCCCTCCATTTAGTCTAATATTCTAAATAAATCTATCACGCGCTCATAGTCAAAATACCCAACTTGATAAAAGACACCTTTATAATTTTTTATCGTATGCCCATTTTGAATTGCTTGAAATATTTGTTCATAATAATCAAAGCTTGCTGCATACATACCTTCAATATGTTCATCATCGATTATGAGTCCAATTGGAATTTCAATATATTCTCTATTTTCAATTTTAGTAATATAGTAGAAACTATTAAAATCTTTTGTAATATTCGGAAAAATAGAATTAATAATTTTATTATTTAATTCTTTTTTTGTATATTCTTTATCGTATAATAAGATTCTACCTTCTATAACTTGATAATTTGTTCTTGTACCTTTTGGAATATATGGATCAACTTTACCATTAATTAAATACCAATCATATTCGAAAAAGATTTTTGAATCGATATTTAAACTTTTATTGTTATAGACATCCATATTTATTTTTACATTTCTAGATCCAAGAACAAACATTAATTTATAATTTTCATAATATAATTTTACTTCTTGTTCTTTATTAACTTCTACCCATTTTATTGGGTATAAATCAGGATCAATTTGTCCTTCATCTACAAGTTTATTATAATTATATAAATATAAAAAATCATGTATTTTATCTT
>DUOT01000105.1 GCA_012838705.1 Acholeplasmataceae bacterium | reverse complement strand
ATTAATGATATTATCAAAGTATGATTCTCGAATTAGATATGAATTAGATTTTTTTCCTAATAAGTTTTTTGTTGCAATACAAAGTAATGAAAACTTAATCTCTTTTAAGATCGAGAATCAAAGAATATCAATCATTAATAATGATATTGATGCAGATTTAATTATAGGAGTTAAAGATTCACATTTATTATTTGAAATGTTAATAGGTAAGATTAGTCTTCATCAAGGGTTTGCGGAAAACAGATTTATAATTAAGGGTAATCTTTTTCTAGCACTTAAATTTATTCGCATATTATATATATCTCAATCTTATCTTTTCTGCAAAAGTACATTAGAAAAAATACAGAAAAACAATCCTGAATTCGAAATTGATAAAATAACTTTTTATAAAAAGTTGTTTAGCGGCGGAAATGATGATAACACGATATTTTGAGTTTTATTCTCCAACCAAAATTTAATCAGGTATTAATGCTATAAATAATCTCGGATTTGAATTGATGCTGTTAAACATTCATAAACCTGCACTCATTATTGATCAAACAATCCATTCATTAGGAAATACTACAATTGGTTATGAAGACTTAAATATTGAACCCAATCTATTTCCTGGCATTGCATGTAAGGCTTTGGATGATAGAGTAATATTATCAGCATTCTAAAACAAGCATATTAAAAAATCTTCCTCATATATTGTATTAGTTAATACAGGAGGAAGATATGAATATTCAAAATAGGGTCATCTTTTGGACAGGGTTAATGCGTGATCATAGTATTTTCATTTATAATAGTTTATCAGTGTCTGAAGTTGAAACAATTCAAAAAGCTGATGCTTTTAAAGAATTATTTACTAAACTTAAATTAGAAGCAAATCAAAGCAAAAATAATAAAGAGTTAGTTGCTAAAGCCAATACTTTAATTGGAAAATTTATAACTTATAAAAAATCAATATTACAAAAGTTATTAAATTGTAAGATTGGACTTGCGATGACACCAACATTTATTAATCATATGATTAATGAAGCATATGAATTTTATTATGATCTCCAAAAAGAAAATAGAGAAGAAAACAAAGCCCTTGATACTTTACGCTTACATAAAATCTGGCTTCCAGACAGTGCTGGTCACGCTAAGTTTATCGCATCACAATTAGACGGTATCGAGTCAAGATATGATTATGCTGCTCTAGAATTTATGCAATCTTTTGATCAATTATTTAATAAAGCATTTGAAATGTATATTATGTTTGAGCGTACATCTATCCAAAACGGTAGTTTAAATAAATTTAATAATGATGTTAAAATGGTGTTACAAGATTTTATAGGCTTTTTAAATGATGTAGAAACTAACCGTAAAGAGTGTGCCCTACTTGCAACAGGAACATTTGAACCCTTAATTCTAGATCATATGATTCGTGAGGCAAATTATTACCTAAATAATATATAAAAAGATATGTTTTGTTTTAATATTGATTTTTTTCAGTTTTTATAGTAAAATAATAATGGAAAATGCGGCTATGGCGGAATTGGTAGACGCGCTACTTTGAGGGGGTAGTATCAGTAAAATGATATGTGAATTCGAATTTCACTAGCCGCACCATTACAAAAGAAAATTGCTAAGTTTAAACTTAGCTTTTTTTATTTTCCAATTATTTTAACAAACACCTTACGATTCCTTGGTCCATCAAATTCACAAAAAAAGATCCCCTGCCAACGTCCAAGTTTTAGATTTCCGCTCTCGATAATTATTGTTTCGCTATTTCCAACCACGGTTGCTTTTATATGAGCTTTAGAATTGCCTTCAAAATGGCGAAATTCTTTGCGATCGGGAAATGCTAATTTTAACCCTAATAACATATCAATTTTTACATCAAAATCTGCATTTTCATTAATAGTTATTCCTGCTGTAGTATGGGGAACAAATATTAATGCTATTCCTTCTTCAATTTTACTTTCACTTACAAATCTTTCAATATTTGTTGAAATATCAATCAATTCTTCATTAAAATTTGTCTTCAAATTAAATTCATAATTTTTCATATCCATATTATCACCATATTTATTATAACATTTAAAAGTGCTTTTTCAATAATAACTATTAAAGGTCGCAATAATGCGACCTTTATATTTAATCTACTTTAGGTAATTGTATTTCTACTTCACCTATTTTTGTAATCGTTAGTGTAACTGGAACATGTAAACCTTCCTCTATCATTTCAAATTCAAAAATAGCACCATCATCCGTTAATGTAATAACGAATGATTCTACATTATATTCCTCTCGTTTTTCTTCTTTTAACTCGTATTTTTTATCTTCTATTTTATCAAAATCATCAGCTTCTAATTCATCAATAATATCAAATTCAGATTCTACATCTTCTGCAGCTATTTCTTCTTTTACCCATTTACCAGTTAAATCTTGATAATATTGATAAATCTTGCCATCAACTTCTTCAGTATAAATATCACCCATACCTAATACTGAACCAACGTATCCTTTATTACCATCAGCTTTTGCAGTAATAGTAACTTTACCTAACATTGGTACTGTCATTTCCATTTTCATTTCGCAATTTTGCTTTTCTTCTAGTAAGTCAATGAATTTTTCTAAATCATTTTTCTTACTTTCAGTACAACCTGAAACAACAAAAAGAAATAAACCAAAAAACAAAAACATTAAAAATTTTTTCATGATTTCTCCTCGATATTTTATTATTTAACTATATTATAGCACCTTATCTATTTAATTCAAATGAATCTTTAAATTTTTTAATAAATCGAGGTATGTATGTTAATTTTCCATCAATGTGTTCTGATGAGTATAATACAATACTTTCTACCTTTTGAGTAATAGAAAAATCCATATGTAATTTTTCATCACAATTTCGAATTAATGTAATATGAGGGAAATACTTACGTTTATTTAGTGAAAAACCCTCTTTGCTTAACATATCATATATTTTATCATATATGTTTTGTAAGTCATTGTTTAAGTCAACTTTCAAAATTGCAATATCTCTTAGCATTTCAAGATTAGTTGTTTTATATGTAAAGGAAGGATAGTTAATGTCTTTTAAAACATTTTTTACTTTTTCAATTTCATTAT
>DUOT01000104.1 GCA_012838705.1 Acholeplasmataceae bacterium | reverse complement strand
TTAATTAACACTCCTGGATTAGGAGAAAAAAGCGTTGATACGATTTTAGAAAATATTGAAAAAAGTAAAGAAAACTCATTGGATAAATTAATCTCCGCACTTGGAATTCGTTTTGTTGGGGGAAAAATATCAAAGGTGCTTGCTAGTCATTTTAAATCTATTGATAACTTAGCAAATGCAACATACGATGAGTTAATAAATATTAAAGAAATCGGTGATTCAATTGCATCTAGTATCGTAACTTATTTTAGAAATAATAAAGAGTTAATTGAAAAAATAAAAGAAATAGGTATTAATCCGATTGTAGAGGAAAAAGAAAGTGGAAACTTAATCTTTGCAAATCAAACAATCGTTTTAACTGGAAAATTAGAAAGTTTAACTAGAGATGAAGCAACTAAATTGATTGAAGATTTAGGTGGTAATGTCACTAGTTCAGTAAGTAAAAAAACAAATTTAGTTATTGCTGGTAGTGATGCTGGAAGTAAAAAGACTAAAGCAGAATCATTAGGAATTAGAATAATAGACGAAAAAGAATTTTTGGAGATGTGTAGAAATGCAAAAGTATATTGAGATAAAAGGAGCTAGATCAAACAATTTAAAAAATATTGATTTAAAAATACCTAAAGATAAACTAATTGTGATGACAGGTTTATCTGGTAGTGGGAAAACTTCACTTGCTTTTGATACGATATATGCGGAAGGGCAAAGAAGATATGTGGAAAGTTTATCTGCATATGCTCGTCAGTTTTTAGGAAATGTTGATAAGCCCGATGTCGATTCAATAGATGGTTTATCACCTGCAATATCTATCGATCAAAAGTCTACTAATAAAAACCCACGTTCAACTGTCGGAACAATAACAGAAATATATGATTATTTTAGATTATTATATGCGCGAATTGGAAAAGCATATTGTCCGGAACATGATGTATTAATTGAAGCCCAAACAGTAAATCAAATATGTGATAAAATCTTTGAATTTGAAGAAGGGTCAAGAATAATCATTATGAGTCCAGTCGTGGTTGGTCAAAAAGGAAGACATGAAAAAACTTTAGAATTAATTCAAAAAGAAGGTTTTTCTCGTGTCCGTATTGATGGAACCCTTTATGACTTAGATGAACCAATTAGTTTGGATAAAAATATTCGCCATACGATTGAAGTTGTAATTGATAGGATTAAACTTCGCGAAGAAGTAAGAACTAGAGTTGCAAGTTCAGTTGAAACAGCTCTAAAACTAGGTGATGGAAAAGTATTAATTGATGCTAATGGTGAAGAGTTAATTTTTAGTGAACACTTAGCCTGCCCACATTGTAACTTTTCTATTCCAAAATTAGAACCAAGGTTATTTTCTTTTAACTCCCCCTTTGGTGCTTGTCATGTATGTAAAGGGTTAGGAATCTTACAAAAAATTGATATTAACCTTCTTGTAACTTCACCAGAAAAATCAATTCGTGAAGGAGCAATTAGGTATCTTAAAAACATTGTTGATACGGAAAATATTGAATGGCAAAGATTTAAAGTTCTTGCAGATTATTATGATATTGATCTTGATAAACCTTTCGATGACTTATCAGAAGAACAAAAAGATGTCATTTTAAATGGTTCAAAACACATTATTTCTTATGAAATTACATCAAGAGGTAATAATACATTTAAAAGGACAGAATATATCGAAGGTATAGCAACATTAATTGAAAGACGTTATAAGCAAACAACATCAAGTTATTCTCGTGAATATTATAATTCATACTTAGCTGATTATGAATGTCCTGAATGTAATGGGAGAAAATTATCTAAAGAAGCATTAAGTGTGAAAGTTGGCGGGAAAAATATTGATGAAATTACGAAACTTACGATTATAGATCTTGTCGATTTTATTGAAAACTTAAATTTAAGTGAACATGATGCGCAAATTGCAAAACTCGTATTAAAAGAAATAACAATGCGACTTCAGTTTTTAGTTGAAGTTGGTTTGGATTATTTAACGCTTAATCGTGCAGCAGCAACCCTTTCTGGTGGTGAATCTCAAAGAATTAGACTTGCCACGCAAATTGGCTCGAAGTTAACTGGTGTTTTATATGTATTAGATGAGCCATCAATTGGTCTTCATCAAAGAGACAATCAAAGGTTAATAAATGCATTAAAAACAATGCGTGATTTAGGAAATACTTTGATTGTTGTAGAACATGATGAAGAGATAATGCGTCAATCAGATTATATTATCGATATTGGACCTTATGCAGGTAGTCATGGTGGTGAAGTTGTTGCTGTCGGTACTCCAGAAGAAGTAATGGCTAATCCTAATAGTATTACTGGAAAATATTTATCAGGTGAGTATACAATTCCGATTCCAAAGACAAGAAGGTTAGGAAATGGAAAATTTTTAGAAATTATTAATGCTAGAGAAAACAATTTAAAAAATGTAGATGTAAAAATACCGTTAGGAAAATTAGTACTTGTTACTGGTGTTAGTGGTAGTGGTAAATCAAGTTTAATAAATGAAGTATTAGTTAAAAACTTACAAAGAAAACTTTACCGCTCACGTATCACCCCTGGAAAATGTGATGATATTCTTGGTGTTGAAAATCTAGATAGAATTATTGAAATTGATCAATCACCAATTGGACGAACACCGAGAAGTAATCCTGCAACATATACTGGAGTATTTAATCATATTCGTGATTTATTTGCTGAGACGATTGAAGCTAAAAAGAGAGGATATAATAAAGGTAGATTTTCATTTAATGTAAAGGGTGGAAGATGCGAAAGATGTAATGGTGATGGCGTATTACGAATCGAGATGCATTTCTTACCTGATGTATATATTCCCTGTGAAGAATGTGAAGGGAAAAGATATAATCGGGAAACACTTGAAGTAAAATATAAAGGCAAATCTATTTATGATGTTTTAGAGATGACAGTTGAAGAAGCATGCGACTTTTTTAGTAATATTCCTCAAATCAAAAATCATCTTGATACATTAAATAAAGTAGGCCTTGGATATATAAAATTAGGTCAAAGCTCAACAACTCTTTCTGGTGGAGAAGCTCAAAGAGTAAAACTTGCAAGTGAACTTTATAAAAAAATAACAGACAAAACGATTTATGTTTTAGATGAGCCAACAACAGGGCTTCATACTGATGATGTAAAGAGATTACTAGAAGTAATTAATTATATCGTTGATCAAGGTGCAACTATTGTTGTTATTGAACATAATCTTGAAGTAATAAAACAAGCAGATTATATTATTGATTTAGGGCCAGAAGGTGGTGATCGTGGAGGAGAAATCGTCTATGCTGGCGAAATTGATGGTATTTTAAAGTGTAAAAAATCTTATACAGGAACATATTTGAAAAAGGTGTTAAAATATGTGGATTAAAAGAAAACATAAAATTGTATTTAATATATTAAGACCAATTTTTACTGTTATCCTTTATTTGCTATACCGACTAAAGGTTAGTAAATATAAGTTAGATGATGGTCCCCATTTAATTATTAGTAACCATCAAACGACTTTAGATCCATTTATTATTGCATTATCTTTTAAAAAACCAATTTATTTTATGGCATCTGAAGATCTATTTATTAAAGGATTTAGGTCAAAAATAATTAAATATTTAGTTTCACCAATTCCAAAGAAAAAGTCAGCAGCAGATATTAATGCAATAAAAATATGCATGCAAATCAAAAAGGAAGGTGGAAACATTGCTGTTTTTCCTGAAGGAAACCGGACATATAGTGGCATGCTATGTTATATTGATCCCGCGATTGTTAAGCTAATTAGATTACTTCAAATTCCTGTTATTTTCTACAATATCCAAGGTGGATATGGTACTTCACCACGATGGGCAAGTAATATTAGACGTGGAAAAATGAAGGGGTTTGTAAAAACGGTACTAAAGCCTGAAGATTATCAAAATCTTTCGGATGATGAGCTTTATACATTTATTAAGACTAATTTAAATGTTGTTGATGCTCCAAGTGAGATCCCATTTAAAAGCAAAAGAGCCGCAGAAAAACTTGAAAGAGTACTTTATCTTTGTCCTGAGTGTCATCAAGTTAATACTTTATATTCAAAGAAGGATAAAATTAAATGCAAGAAATGTCATTTAAGTGTTGAATATACTCCACACTTAACATTTAACGGTATTAAAGATTTTAAAATCGTAAATGACTGGTATAAGTATCAAGAAAAGTTTATTGAAAATTATAACTTTTCTGATGATGATGAATTTATATTTGTTGATAAAGATGTTAATTTATATGAAACAACAAGAACGAAAAAAAGTGTGTATTTAGGGCTTGGAGTTTTCTCAATATCAAAAAAATATTTAGTATTTGCAAATAAAGAATTTACAATATATTTTAAATTAGATAAGATTAGCGGAATGACTATTATTGGTAAACATAAATTGAATTATTATACAAATAAAAAAACATATCAAATTAAAGGTAAGCCAATATTAAATGTGTTAAAATATATGCAAATATTTTATCGAATCAAAGGAGTGAATAATGAACTTTTCCGATTATAAAGTATGGGAACCAATAATTCAAGTTGGACTTATCATGGGTTTAGTATTATTTGCGAATATCCTTCGCAGAAAAATAAAGTTTATAAGAAACTCATTAATACCTACATCTGTAATTGCAGGAATTATTATTTTGCTATTAAGATTAAATAAAGATTTCAGCAGTATTCTAAATAAAAACTTACTTGAAGGAATTACTTATCATTTTCTTGCTTTAGGTTTTATTGCGATTGCTTTAAAAGTAAAAGCAGATAAAAAGCTAAAAGATACAGTAATAGTTGAGACAGGAGCAATTACTGTTAGTACTTATTTAATCCAAGCAATAGTAGGATTAATAGTTACAATTTTACTTGCTTTTACATTCAATAAAGGACTATTATATGCTTCAGGGTTAATATTACCACTTGGTTTTGGTCAAGGCCCAGGGCAAGCATTAAACTTCGGAACTATCTATGAAAACCAGTTTAATTTTGTAGGTGGTGCTGATTTTGGCTTGGCGATAGCTGGAATTGGATTTTTAGTCGCTTGTCTTGTTGGGGTTCTTTATTTAAATATTTTAAGAAAAAAAGGGAAAATTACAGTAGTAGATGAAACTGAAAAATATATTGATAATTATGAAGTAAGTGCAACAGATGAAATACCGATGACTGAATCAATTGATAAAATAACAATTCAAATTGCTTTAATTCTCTTTAGTTATTTTATTGCTTATTTACTTATTTATGGATTATCATACCTTGCAACTACTTTCTTAGGTAACTTCGGAACAAACACTGTAAAACCATTACTTTGGGGATTTAATTTTGTCTTTGGTTCTGTAGTTGCTGTTATAGTTGGAGCAGTTTTAAGATTTTTACGTCGAAAAGAAATAATGAACCGTCAATATCCAAATAACTTTTTACTTAATCGTTTAGGTGGATTTCTTTTTGACATTATGATCGTTGCATCTCTTGGAGCAATCGAAATTAAAATGCTTGAATCGTTAATCCTTCCGATAATATTACTTACGATTGTCGGAACAATTAGTACATTTGTTTATCTAAAAATAATTTGTCCGATTGTATATCCTAATTATACATATCAAGGATTCTTTGCATTGTTTGGGATGCTGACAGGAACTGCATCGACAGGGATGATACTATTACGTGAAGTTGATTATAATTATGAATCACCAATGGCAACCAATTTAGTATTGCAAAACTTTCCAGCAATATTGTTTGGATTTCCATTAATGTTACTTCTCGCTTTTGCTCCGCATGGACTTATGCAAAGTTTAATTACTTTGGGAATTTTAACATTCATGTTTATAGCATTTAATTTTTTAATTTTAAAATTAAATAAAAGAAGAGAAGAAGTAAAGTCACATTAGTGGCTTTTTTCATGTAACTATAATTATTTGAAAATTTGTTTAAAAAGAATGAAAATAAAATATCATTATGGTATAATAATAAGTATGATATGAAAAAAATAATCTTATTATTATATATTATAAGCGCAATTTTATATTATTTACTTTTAAGAGAAGTCATTTTTAAATTTGATCTCTTTTATGATTATATATTTATTGTATTGATATTACTTTATCTTTTATATGGATATAGCTTATTAATTGATAACACTCGTTTTCAATTCATAACATATTTTTTAAGTTTATTAATTATACTTTTTTATCGTAAAAGTGAAGTTGGTTTCAACTTTGACTTTTATTTAGTAAAGTGGCTTCCATATACTTTTAAAAATAAAATTGTTTTTTTAAATATCATCGGAAATATATTAATTTTTATACCTTTTGGTATATATGCAAGAAATATATTAATAGGGTTATTTTTTATAGTACTTGTTGAGTATTTACAAGTATATTTTCATCGCGGAATGTTTGATGTAGTTGATATATTTTTAAATTTTATTGGTTTTGCGATAGGAAGTTTAGAGGTGACAATATGGCGGAAAATGATAAAAAGAAAAAAGATGATATAAAGAAAAAGAAGAAGGATTTTAACGAAGAAGAATCTGAATTAGATAAAATGCTTAAACAAGTTGAAGAGCAATTTGGAATCGATCCTTCACAAGTAAAAATTGTAAGAGTCAATACACCACCGAGATCTAATAAAAGTTTTATAATCGATACACTCATAACGATTATTTTAAATATTATTCTCGTTTTAAGTATTAGTGGATATATTATATGGAGTAAGTATGATTCGATTTTGGATTTAGTTTGGTTTGTAATATCATTTAGTATTATTGAAATAGCTATTAAATATTTAATATTTAAATTCTTTTTCAAAATGGTATTAAGAACCTTTGGATTAATTCTTCAAATTGCAACATTACTTGCAATTCCACTTGTTATTTTAGTAACTGATTTTGTGGAAGTATTGAGTGTAAATAAATTATTATTAATGTTTATTATATTTTTTGCTGTTCGCAGTATGGTTAAAAGTTTTATTATGCGTATTAAATTTAGAAAATTTATGGATCGTAGGAGAAGAAGATGAACGAAGAAGTAACTATAAAGGATATTGTTGAGGAGTTAGAATTAGAAGTAATTAGTGGTGAGGAGTATTTAGATCGTAGAGTTACACGATCAGTATTATCTCGTCCTGGAGTTGAATTATTTGCTGATTATTTTTCATTCTATGAACGAGATCGTATCCAAATTATTGGTAGTAAAGAATTTAATATTTATTTGATGCTTAATGATGATGAGAAAAAAGATCGGGTTACTAACTTATTTGCTGGAGATCCTCCTGCATTTGTCTTTACGAAACATGTTGTAACGATTCCTGATGAATTTATCGAAGCATCGAAAACATTTAAAATACCAATTTTAAAAACACAACAAACAACTACTCCATTTATAAGTAACTTATCAAGTTATTTAGCTGAAGAACTGGCTGTGAAAAAGTCAATCCATGGGGTTATGATGGATATTAATGGTGTAGGTGTACTTATTACTGGTAAAAGTTTTGTTGGAAAAAGTGAGTCTGCTTTAGAATTACTTCATCGTGGACATACTTTAGTAAGTGATGATCGTGTAATTGTTAGTCAAAAAGAAGTAGGGACAATTATTGGTTGTGCACCCAAACTTACAAGAAGGTTAATGGAAGTTCGAGGCTTAGGAATTATTGATGTAATTGATTTATTTGGAGTAAGATCTTATCGACATAAAAAGCGAGTGATGCTTATTATTCGTTTAGTTGATTGGGATAAAGCTAATTCCTATAATCGTTTAGGTGTTGAAGAAGAAACAGAAAAAATCTTTGATACTGTATTACCTCGAGTTACGATTCCAGTACAACCTGGAAGAAATATTGCAACATTAATTGAAGTTGCAGCAATGAATTGGCGTTTAAAAACCTATGGTAGAAATGCTGCTAAGGAGTTTGTAGATAAATTAGATCAATTAGTTAAAGGAGAAAAATAATGGATCATATGTCAATAGAACCCTTAAATCCTAATGCGTTTAAAATCTTTAATTTTGAAGTACAATGGTATGGAATATTTATTGTATTAGGTGCGAGTTTAGCACTACTCTGGGGACTTAAGGTTGCTAAACGTTTAAAAATTGATCAAGAGTTTTTAATCGATGGATTTATTTGGGGTTTAATATTAGGTGTTATTGGAGCAAGACTTTGGTATGTAATTTTTGAATGGGATTCCTTTAAGCATGACCCACTTTCAATTATTGGTATTATCAGACAAGGCGATAGTTTCACATGGAAATTAAGTGGTCTTGCAATTCATGGAGGATTTTTTGCTGCTGTCATATTTGTGATTTTGTATTGCCGAAAGAAAAAGGTTAATGTTTTTAAAGTAGGAGAGCTAGTTGCACCAGGATTTTTAGTAGGGCAAACACTTGGCCGTTGGGGGAACTTTTTCAATCAAGAAGCTCATGGTGGTTTAGTTCCAGGAGATACATGGGATGCACAAAGGGCATGGCTTAAAGGGTTAAAGATTCCTGATTTTATCGTTGATCAAATGTTCATCAAACAAACAAGTGATGTCGCTCCACAAATCGGATATTATCATCCAACATTTTTGTATGAATCACTTTGGAACTTTATTGGAATTATTATCATCATATTATTACGTAAGTTTGTTAAGAAGTATTGGGTTGGAGATGCGATTTGTTTTTACTTAGTTTGGTATTCGATTGGAAGATTTTTTATCGAAGGATTAAGAACAGATCCACTTGTTGTAGGTGGAATTAGAGTAGCGCAAGCAACTTCAGTAGTGTTATTTACTATTGGAATTGTTGGCTTTATCCTTCGTCGTTATTTTAAAGTTTATCCGGTAAGCTTTGCAGATTTTAAAGAGGAATAAAATGATCGTTGCTTTTGATGTTGATGGCACGGTTTTAAATACATATCCTTTAGTTCGCGCATCATATATTCATACATTTAATAAACTAATGCCAGAGTTAAAATATGATGAAAAATTATTGCAAAGTTTTTTTGGACCACCATTACCGGATACATTTCGAAAAGTTGAACAAGATGAAGAAAAAATAAAAATATTAATGGCAGAATATCAAGACTTTAGCAATAAAAACGCGAAAAAGTATTTAACTGTTTATCCAAATACTTTAGAAATTTTAAAATATTTAAAAGAAAATAATCATACAATTGTTGTGTTATCAAATAAAATAACAAGTGCAATTCAATATGAGTTTGAAACTGTTGGGATTATAGATTACTTTGATGAAATTATCGGTTATGATAAAGTAGTAAATCCTAAACCTCATCCAGAAGGAATATATAAATTACAACAAAAATACAATAGTAAATGTATTTTTGTTGGGGATTCTATAATCGATATTAATACAGCAACTAATGCTGGTATTAAATCAGTTGGTGTAACTTGGGCCTTAACAACCAAGGAGGATTTAATAGGTGCAGGTGCTGATTATATAATCGATAATTTTATTGACTTAATTGATATTATTAAGGAGGAAAATGATGTTTGATTGTGTCATTGTTGGGGGTGGACCAGCAGGTTTATCTGCAAGTATATACGTCCGTCGTAGTAATTTAAACGTTGCGATAATTGAAGGAAATATGCCTGGTGGTCAAATGGCTAATACTGCGGTTGTGGAAAACTATCCAGGATATGAATCCATAGCTGGTGCAGATCTTGCAATGAAAATGTATATGCATGCAATAAATTTAGGAGTAGAATATATTGCAGAATATGCAACAGATATAAAAAAAGAAGAATACTTTACTATTACCTTAGCTAATGGAGAAACAGTAACAGCAAGAACAGTTATCATTGCAACTGGAATGAAGCACCGAAAACTACATGTTCCTGGTGAGGAAGAGTTTACAGGAAAAGGTGTATCCTGGTGTGCAATTTGTGATGGGAACTTATATCGAGGTAAAGATGTTGCTGTAGTTGGTGGTGGCAATTCAGCTGTTGAGGAAAGTATTTATCTAGCAGGGATTGTTAATAAAGTATATTTAATACATCGTCGAGACGAGTTTCGTTGCGATAAACTAGTTCTTGAACGTTTAAAAAGATTAAGCAACGTTGAATTAATATTAAATGATGAAGTAAAAGAACTAGTTGGAGGAGACAGTCTAGAAAAGATTATTCTAAAAAGTGGTAAAGAATTAATAGTCTCGGGATTGTTTGAATATATTGGCTTTTTACCATCTTCAGAAGTAATTTCAACCCTAAACATTGTATCGAGTGATGGTTTTATTGAAGTTGATGAAAATTGCAAAACAAAAATTGAAGGATTATATGCTGTTGGTGATATCGTAAGAAAAAATGTACGCCAAATAGTAACTGCGGTAAGTGATGGAGCAATTGCTGCTTTACATGCAGCAAAATGTTGTCGTTAATATGTCATTTGCATTAGATGTAAAAAAAGAAATCTCTGCTATTGATGCTAATATTGATAGCTTAAAAGCCGAATTATATGGGATCATTAAGTTAAAAGCCAACTTAATAATTTCCCAAAACACATTCCAACTAGAATTCATAACTAGTATTTTATTCCTAGCTCGAAGAATAGTATATTTATTCAAAAAGGTATATAATATAAATAGTGAAATATTTTCTAAAAAACGAGAAAATCTCGATTATAAAAACCTTTATTATTTGGTTGTAAAAGACGTAAAAGATGTATTATTAGATTTAAATATTATCGATGAAAATCTAAATTTTTTAGATGCGTCAGAAAATTACATTTACAATGATGAAGGTTTACTAAGAGGATTTTTCCTTGCTAGAGGTTCTATAAATAATCCTCAAAAAGCTAATTATCATTTAGAAATAGTATGTAATTATCAGGATGAAAGTAATTTCATAATTAAGATATTGCAAAAATATCAAATACATGCAAAGCAAATTAAAAGAGCAAAAGGAATAGTTGTCTATATTAAAAAAGCAGAACATATTGGGGACTTTTTAAAAATCATTGGAGCAACCAATATGATGTTTGAATTTGAAAATATAAGAATTAAAAGAGATTTAAGTAATGTCGTTAATAGAGTATTAAATTGTGATATTGCAAATAGTGAAAGAACCCAAGCATCAGCACAAAGGCAGCTTAATGATATAAAAACAATTATTGATGGTAAAGGGATAAATTCACTATCGAATAGATTAGTTGAAGCAATCATTTTAAGAACAACATATCCTGATGCTTCATTATCTGAATTAAGTGAAGTAAGTGAAGAAGTAATTGGGAGGCGTTTGAGTAAATCAGGAATAAATCATTGTTTTCGTGATTTACATGAAATCGCAAAAACAATTAAAAAGGGGTAGAAAATGATTAAAAATATTGGTGTCGATATTATTGAAAATGAACGCTTTAAAAGCTTCTTAGAAGATGAGAAAAAGTTAAACAGAATTTTATCTAAAGATGAAATTAACCAGCTAAATACATTTACTGCGGAATCAAGAAAACTTGAATATATAGCTGGACGTTTCGCAACAAAAGAAGCTTTAGTAAAAGCAGGATTAAAATTTAATTTTCCAGAAATATCAATATTAAATCATCCAGATGGGAAACCATATTTATTGGGTGATACTAAGAAAGATAAAGTTTTAATATCGATAAGTCATAATAGGTCAATCACAGTTTCATTTGTTGTTGTTATTGAACCATGTTTTGAATGAAAAAGGGGACGCAAGTGCGTCCCTCGAAGTTTTCTATATCGTACGGTTGAATAAACAAGAAATGCTGATGACTCCTGCTACTCCAACAAGTACGTATATGATTCTAGAAATTACTTCGCTTATATTATCGAAAATAAATGACACTAAATTGAAGTTAAAAAGACCAATTAATCCCCAATTTAATGCACCGATAATAACTACAACTAAAGCAACTTTTTGTAAAACATGCATGTTTATACCTCCTTGTTTTGTTATATTGTTTGTAATTTCCTATTATTTATACATATTTAAGCACAGTATTTCATATCATGTTGTGTAGAGGTGTATAATGAAGAAAATAATTATTCTCTTACTTTTTATGCTATTGCTAGTTGGTTGTAACAAAACAGACTCTGTTGAAGTGGAGTTTATGGAGGAATTATCGGATTCGAAATCATATAAAGTCGAAGGAATGATGGAAACATTTTATGATAATGATCGCAAACAAAACGATTTTGTCGTATATTATAAAGCACCTGATTTGCTGAAAGTAACGATTAAATCACTTGAAAATGATGACCAACAAATAATTTTGAAAAACAAAGATGGTGTATATGTATTAGTACCATCAGTAAACAAAAACTTTAAGATTCAAAGTAGTTGGCCAGAAAATGCAAGTTATCCATACTTATTACAATCACTTGCAAAAGACATTGCGAATGAGACTAATATTGTAAAAACGGAAACAGAATCTACAGTTGAAATCGAAACAAATACAAAAATGCATACTGATGCTAATATTGTAAAACAAAAAATTATATTTAATAAAGATACTGCACTACCAACAGAGGTGAAGGTCTATGATGAAGATGGCGATTTATATATTCGTTGCGTCTTCAATAATATCGAACTCGATTATAATTTAAGTGAAAATGAATTTAATGTTAATGATTCATTATCGTATGCTCGTTTAGAATATGGTGAAGATGGATTAGTGTTTGAAAACAGATCATTAAAGCTTCCAACTTATTTACCTGAAAATACAACATTAGAAAATCAATCAGTATCAAATACTCGTGCGGTAATGAAGTTTAAAGGTGGTTATGGCTTTACAATTATCCAAGAACTAGTTGATGATAGTGAAGAAGTATCTTCAGTAGAGGAAGAAGGAAATGTAGTTATGGTATTAGGAACTGCTGGAGTATTAACACAACATTATTTGAAATTTGTCTTTGAGGGCGTTGAATATACCCTAGCAGCACAAGAAATTAGATTAGAAGAATTAATGAAAGTTGCTGCTTCGTATATGCTTAATGAAGGAAAGTAAATTAAATATCAATTAAAAAAAGTCTTGATTATAGGACTTTTTTTTAGTATAATATTAGTTGAATTCAAAATGGAAGAAAGGAGCCAGTTTTTAAGTATTTAAAAACGTCTTATATGAGTACAAAGATAAACGAAAACAAAACAAAAATATATATATTTTGGTCAATTATCGCCCTTCTTACGATAACATTTATTGCTGTGCTAATAACGATATTTGTTCAATATAAACCAATCGAAAGTTATGAAGATTTGCGTAAATCTGATATGAATTTAATTGGCCAAGAAATGTTCACTCAAAATTATAGTGAATATTATGTGTATATTTACAACAGTAACCAAAATAATAATAACAAAGCTACTGAATTACAACCTGCGGTTTTTAATTATTTTAATTTTGTAAAACGTTACTCAAAGAAAGAAAATATCATAAGAATTTATGGTTTAGATGTTAATTTTATTGAAAACAGAAGTTGTCTTGGCACAGAAAATATCTTTACAAACGTAAGAAATTTTTCGGATTTTAAAGTAAAAGAAAGTAATGTTCCGGTGCTAGTCCGCATTTATCAAGGGCAAATTGATACTGTTGATGTTACTGTAAATGATATTCATAATGAATTACAACTAGCAATGAATAAATACACAAATTAGCATCTAAACTATAGCAAAAATCTTGACAAAAGGCAAATCGTGGTGTAACATAATATAGGCAGTTGGAGTAGTACTCAAGCGGCTGAAGAGGTGCCCCTGCTAAGGGCATAGATCGGGAAACTGATGCGAGGGTTCAAATCCCTCCTACTCCGCCATTTTTGTCAAGTAATTAGATATTTTCAATTTGGGTTGATGTTTTGCATCAACTTTTTTATTTTGAAAGGAATGTGTAAATGGGAAAAAAATTAATTGAGTTAAGGAACATTAGCAAATCTTTTGATGGAGAAACTGTAGTTAAGGACTTAAATTTATACATTAATGAAAATGAATTTATTACATTGGTAGGTCCTAGTGGTTGTGGAAAGACGACGACTTTAAGGATGATTGGGGGATTTGTAACTCCTGATAGTGGCGAGATTATATTAGATGGAGAAGTAGTAAACAATCTTGCCCCTTTTGAACGACCAATTAATACGGTCTTTCAAAGATATGCATTATTTCCCCATTTAAATGTGTATGATAATGTTGCGTTCGGATTACGTAATTTTAGTAGGCAATTTATCGATCTAAAAAGTAATGTGCGTCGTGGTTATGAAGAAGAGAAAAGAACATTAATTTCGAAATTAAACTCAAAGAAAACAACGAAAGATGAAAAGATAGAAATTCGTAATCGTTTAAAAGAGATGAAAAAAGAAATTAATGAGAAAATATATATTGAAAAAGAAAAATTAATAGAACAAAAGTTGCAAGAAATTGAAAAAAGATATGAAGCAAAAATTAGCAAAATTGAAGAAGAACTTGAAAGAATAAAATCCGAAAATAATGAAATTAAGATTGCGGAAGAAAAACTTGATGCTTTAGAAGAGAAGATAGCAAATGAAAGTCGTAATAAAAAAGAACTACAAAAGAATAGACTTAAGTATCAAAAAGAAATCGAAGAACTTGAAAAAATAATTAATCAAGAGCGTTACTACGAATTAAAAGAAGAACTGAAAAAACAATATCAAATGCAAGCAGATGAAGAGAAAAAAGCAAAAAAACTTATGCTTAGTAAACATCATATTGATGAAGCGGTTCGTGATGCTTTAAAACTTGTCAAGCTTGAAGGATTTGAAAATCGAAAGATTAGTAGTTTAAGTGGTGGACAACAACAAAGAGTAGCAATTGCAAGAGCAATTGTAAATAAACCAAAGATTTTATTACTAGATGAACCACTTGCTGCTTTAGACTTAAAATTACGACAAAACATGCAATATGAGTTAAAAGAAATGCAAAGAGAGCTTGGAATTACATTTGTCTTTGTAACTCATGATCAAGAAGAAGCCTTAACAATGTCAGATACTGTTGTTGTTATGGACAAAGGTATTATCCAACAAATAGGAACACCTGAGGATATATACAATGAACCTAAAAATCGCTTTGTTGCTAGTTTCATAGGTGAGAGTAATATTATTCGCGGCGTTTATCGTGGAAACCGTAAAGTTGAATTTTTGGGTTCAGTATTTGATTGTGTTGATGACAATTTTGAAGAAGGCGAAGTATGTGATGTTGTTATTCGCCCTGAGGATTTTGATGTTGTACCGCTTGATAAAGCAAAAATCATTGGTGAAGTTGATGCAACATTATTTAAGGGCGTACATTTTGAAATTTGTGCAATTGTAGATGGTATTGAATTAGTACTTCATCAATATGAGAATTCTGAAGTAGGAGATAAGATTGGATTATCAGTTGATCCGTATGAAATTCATTTAATGAAGGTGAATGAGGATGAAGAAGTTTAGTGCTTTATCTAAACCATATGCGGTTTGGATGTTCATTCTTGTTGTTATTCCGATTATCTTCATGATTGTTTTATCGTTCCTAGAGTTTAGTGGTTTAAATATTAGAAGTGCAAAATTTACTTTAGATAATTTTTCCCTTCTAAACAATGCAACATATATAAAAGCATTTCTAAAATCAATGGAATATTCTTTAATTGCAACTGTTATTTGTTTATTACTTGGTTATCCAATTGCATATATTATCCATTCAAGCAATGTGACAAATAAATATTTGATATTATTAATAATCATATTACCAATGTGGAGTAATATGTTATTAAGACTAAAAGCACTACAATTGATTAGTTTGCCAGAAGGATTTTTCAAAGAAACATTTGGAATTAGATTTGATTTTTATGGTACTGGATTTGCTGTAATATTAGGAATGGTACTTATGTATTTACCATTTATGATATTCCCTATTTATACTGTTTTAGAAAAAATCGATCCATCTTTACTAGAAGCTAGTCAAGATTTAGGTGCTAATCACTTTAAAACGTTTCTAAAGGTTACATTACCACTTTCTTTAAAAGGTGTTACAAGTGGCGTTATTATGGTGTTTTTACCATGTGCGATGGGCTTTACTGTATCACAAATAATGACAGGTGGTAAAATCCAATTAATAGGTAACATCATAGAAAGATTATTTAAAAATTCACTCAACTACAGTTTAGGAAGTTTAATATCATTAATTATTATAATTCTTGTCATTGGCTCACTTTACATTATTAGTCGTGTCGACGAGGAAGGAGAGACATTATTATGATGTTAGTTCCTAAACGGGTAAAAAAGAATATAACTAATGTTGGAAAATGGACCTTTTTTGGGATTGTACTTTTATTTTTATATTTTCCATTAATATACATATTCTTACAATCTTTTAATGCAAGCTCAACTGGATCTAGTTTTACAGGCTTTACATTAAAGTGGTATAGTGAAATGTTTCGTGATCGAGCACTAATGGATTCTATATATATAACAATTTCGATTGCAATATTTGCAACTATTATTAGTGTAATATTAGGAACACTCTTTGCAATTGGGATTAATTCATTAGATAAAAATAGACGCAAACGAATGATTTTACTTAACAATATTCCTGTATTAAATGCTGATATTGTTACCGGTGTCTTTTTAATGCTTACTTTTCAAATTGTTGCGTTTATGTTTCCTGGTGTGAAAGTATTTGGTTATTATACAATGCTCTTTAGTCATGTCTTCTTTTGTATTCCCTATGTTATACTAAGTGTGTTACCTAAGCTTAATGAGATTGACGAGAATTTGTTTGATGCTGCCTTAGACTTAGGGTGTACACCTTTCGGGGCGTTGAGGAAGGTTATAATTCCATCAATAAAAACCGGAATTATTACAGGAGCATTAATTGCATTTACAATGAGTATTGATGATTTTGTCATAAGTTATATGACAACTGGTCATGGAGTACAGAACTTTTCAATTTGGTTATTTTTAATTAAAAATCCATTTAAAAATAATGCAATGCAAAAGGCTGCTGCATACAATACTTTAATATCGATTACAACGATTTTAATTTTAGTCGCATATAATTTGTTTCGAAAGAAGAAAGGAAATGGTAAATGAAAAAAATATATATATTAATTTTACTTTTTGGGATTTTCATCTTGAGTGGATGTTCCCGTGGGCCAGTTCTTTATATTTTGAATTGGAATGAGTATATTGATGAAGAATTAGTTAAAGAATTTGAAGCATTATATAATGTTCGTGTTGTTGTTGATCCTGCAGAATCTAATGAAGCAATGTATACAAAAATAAATGCTCAAACAACAAAATATGATATTGCAGTACCTAGTGATTATATGATTCATAAATTATATAATGAAGGTTTATTGCTTGAACTTGATTTTGATAAAATTCCTAACTATGGTGGGTTTGATCCTAACCTAGAGGCTTTGAGAGATGATTATTTTCATAATAATCAAAAATATGCTGCTCCATATTTTTGGGGGACATTAGGAATTATGTATAATGATCGCAAATCTGGTTTAAAAGAATTGGTTGAAGAATATGAATGGGAAGTATTCTTTAATTCTGAACTTACTACAGGTTATAAAATTGGAATGTATAATTCTAGTCGTGATGCAATAGCAGTAGCGGAACTGTTTTTAGGAATAGATGTTAATTCCAAATCATCATCCGATTTAAAAGCAGCTGAAAACTTATTAAAACAACAAAATTATTATACTTGGGGAACAGATGACTTAAAAGAAATGATAGCTGTTGGAAATCTTGATATAGCATTAGTTTACTCTGGAGATTTCTTTGATATGTTATATGCGACACTTGAAGATGAACTTGAAGTAACATATAATTTGCATGTTCCTAATACAAACAATATTTGGTTTGATGCTTTAGTAATTCCTAAAACTTCAGAAAATGTAGATCTAGCACATGATTTTATAAACTTTATGCTTGATCCTGATAATGCATATCAAAATGCTGTAGATGTTGGTTATTGTCCGACGCAAACTAGTGCTTATGAAGCTTTACTTAAGCATCCAGATTATGAAGATTTATTTGTAAACTATCCATTTTATCCTGGAACAATAACTAATGGTACAGTATATGAAGATTTAGGCCAAGAAATATATCAACAAATGGAAATAATATTAAGTAATGCTAAGTCATAAGGTGTAGAAATACACCTTTTTTTCTTGCTTCAATAAACAATGATATGGTATAATTGGTTGAGGTGAAAATGTGTTAAAAATTTCAAATTTATCAAAAACTTATGAAAATGGAAAAAAAGCTGTAAATAATGTGTCTTTAGAAATTGAGAGTGGAGAAATATTTGCATTTATTGGTCATAATGGTGCTGGAAAAACAACAACAATAAAATGTATTGTTGGTTTACTTGATTTTGAAGCTGGTGATATTTATATTAATAATTATTCTATAAAGGACAATCCAATAGAATGTAAAAGAATGATTGCCTATATTCCTGATAATCCAGATATATATGAAAACTTAACAGGGATACAATATTTGAATTTTATTGCTGATATATACCAAATCCCTAAAGATGAGAGAAATAAAGACATTGCTAAGTATTCAAAAATGTTTGAGATTGAGAAAAACTTAGGAGATTTAATTTCCTCTTATTCTCATGGAATGAAACAAAAATTAGTTATCATATCCGCATTAATTCGTCATCCAAAATTATTTGTTCTTGATGAACCATTTGTTGGTTTAGATCCGAAAGCATCATATGCAGTAAAAGAAGTAATGAAAGCTATGTGTGCTGAAGGGACATCAATATTTTTCTCAACCCATGTATTAGAAGTAGCAGAAAAACTTTGTAATAAAGTTGCTATTATAAAAAATAGCGAGATAATTGCTCAAGGTACAATGGAAGAAGTAAAAGGCGATAAATCTCTTGAAGATGTATTTTTGGAGTTGGAAAACGATGCGTAATTTTTGGATCCTTTTTAAAGTTAATTTAATTAACAGTTTAAAACTAAATAAACTACGTAAAGGACTATCTAAAAATAGATTCACGCAAGCTTTATTTCCAATAATAGCAGTAATTCTTGCACTAATTATAATTGTTGCTATCGGTCTATTTTTATTTATGTTCTTTGGTTTGTATATAGCAGTAGAAGATTATTATGGTATGCTACTTTTTGGGTTTGTAGTTTCAAATTTACTTTCCCTTTTCACAACCATATCCATAGCTAATTCTTATCTATTTGTTTCAAAAGATTATGAATTATTAATGTCATTTCCTATAAAACCAAAAACTATTATTGCAAGTAAATTAAGTAATCTGTTAATTTTGAATTATATTTTATTTGCACTTCTATACATTCCAACAATCATCATATATGGAATATTTACAAGTCCGGGGATAATATTTTATTTATTAAGTATAGTTTTATTTATTGTTGGTCCACTTTTGGTTGTTACTATTGCAAGTGCAATATCGTATTTTCTAAATTTATTACTCGCAAGATTAAAATATAAAAACTTAATCCAAACTGTATTTTTATTTGCCTTTTTCTTAGGATTTATGTATTTATATTTTAAATTCTACTTTGGATTTATTCCTGATGGTACGGGTCAAGATGAACTAGAACTAATCAGACAGTCAATTAATAGATTAACTTCAGTTTTAGAAAAGGTATTTTATCCAGGAAAATGGGCAGCAATAGGTTTAAGTAGTAATTATTTATATCTTCTATTATATATAGGAATATCAATTGTTCCTTTCCTTGGATTTATTTCTATCGTTAGCAAAAACTTTTCGAAAGCTGTTGCAAGGTCTAGAATATCTTATACTAATAAAAATTTTGTATTAACTGAACAAAAATCATCTGGTCAAGTTAAAGCATTAATTAAAAGAGAGATTAAATTTTTATTTTCTAATGCAAGCGTTGCATTAAATTTACTCACGGGACCATTAATCTCATCAATTATGGCTTTCATTTATATTTATAATAGTGGTACTTTTCCATTTGAATTAGATCCACGAGTGCATATGCTTATTGTATTGGGAATTACACTTTTCATGAGTTCTACACTTGCAACAACTGCCAATTCAATATCATTAGAAGGTAAAAACTTATGGATTATTAAATCTGCACCAATCGAAGAGATGAGAATATTTACAGCAAAAATACTTTTGAATTTACTAGTTGCTCTACCGTTTTTTATTATTAATACAATTTTAGTAACAGTCTTTTTCAAACCAGGAATTATTGATATTTTGATGTTTATAATAATTGCAGTACTTTATAATCTTTTCGATGGTACTTATAGTTTATTTATTAACTTATGTTTTCCAAAGTTAGATTGGGATAATCCGGTTCGAGTTGTTAAGCAAAGCTTAAGTAGTTTTATTACAATCTTTTCTTCATATATTGTAGTAGCAGGTATAAGCATTGCTGCATTTATTCTCCATAAAATTGATTTCACAATTATGTATTTACTAATATCAATAATATTAATCGCTTTAATTTCAGTTTTTGTTATTATACTAAAAACTAGTGGAATTAAAATGTTTAAGCGATTAAAAGCATAAAAACTAGGTTTATCCTAGTTTTTTCTATAATAATTTGTAAATTATGCTTGCAAAAATGGGAAAGGTCTAGTATAATATATATAGTCTTTTAGGGGTATAGTTCAATGGCAGAACAACGGTCTCCAAAACCGTAGATGTGAGTTCGAATCTTACTACCCCTGCCAATATATATGGCGATTGTGGCGAAGTGGTTAACGCATCGGATTGTGGCTCCGACATTCGTGGGTTCGATTCCCATCAGTCGCCCCAAATTGGTATTAAATGGTTTGATACAAGTTTAGGTATCAAACTTTTTTTTAATAAGTGATAAATGTTGAATGTCAATTAAAAATGTATACATGAAAAAATTATTAATGGTATAATAT
>DUOT01000103.1 GCA_012838705.1 Acholeplasmataceae bacterium | reverse complement strand
TAGGAATAATTACTGTACTTTTTATTCTTAATCGTGATTTTTCCCCAGAGTATAAAATTCCATGGATTATTTTTGTGCTTTTGATGCCACTTGCTGGAACTTGTTTTTATTTAATATATGGTACGAAAAGAATTCCGAAAAGATTTACAAAAAGAATGAGTAAAATTATTAATAATCGTGCTCAAAAGATACTTTATCATAAAGATTGTTCATTAAAAGACCCTAATCATTATAAACTTGCTAGATTTGTAAAAAATACATCAGGTAATGCAATTTTTCGAAATACAAAAGTAACGTATTTAAGTCCTGGTGAAATGTTTTATAAAGAATTAATAAAAGCCTTGCGTGAAGCAAAAAAGTTTATTTTTTTAGAATTTTATATAATTGAAGAAGGAAAGATGTGGAATAGTATTTTAAAAATAATAGAGGAAAAGGTAGAAGAAGGAATAGATGTTAGATTAATATATGATGATTTTGGATGTATGAGAAAAATCCCCTATAATTTTAAGAAAAAATTAACAAAGAAGAATATCAAAACTGTTAACTTTAATCCTTTTATACCTAGACTCTCAACATTTCTTAACTATCGAGATCACCGGAAAATTGTTGTTATTGATGGAAATATAGGATTTACAGGTGGAGCTAATATTGCTGATGAATATATAAATGTGAAAAAGTTATATGGCCACTGGCAAGATTCTGCAGTAATGTTAGAAGGAGATGCTGTTTTTTCTCTCACAAGTCTTTTCTTGGAATTGTGGGATTTTAGTACTGGTGAAAATACTGATATGAAAGATTATTTGCCAACTAATATCGTTGATAGTGATGGATTTATTCAAGTTTTTGGAGATTCACCATTTGATAATTCACCAATTACAGCAAATGTTTATATTAATATTATAAATAATGCGAAAAAATATGTATATATTACTACACCATATTTAATAATTGATAATGAAATATTTACAGCTTTAAAAAATTGTGCGCAAAGTGGGATTGATGTAAGAATAATAACTCCTGAAATACCTGATAAAAAACTTGTTTTTTCTTTAACTCAATCTTATTATAAAAAACTTATTGAAAATGGGATTAAAATATATCAATACACTCCTGGATTTATGCATTCAAAATCAATTCTCAGTGATGATCATATAGCGATGATTGGTTCCGTAAATTTAGATTTTCGAAGTTTATACTTACATTTTGAAGTTTCATGTTTACTTTATCAAAATGAAGCTATCAAAGATATTAAACGTGATTTTGAAAATTTTTTTAATGTTTCAAGATTAATCACTCTTAAAGATATTAAGAAGATATCAATTTTTCAAAAAGTTTTCGCCTTTTTCTTAAAAGCATTTGCTCCATTATTATAAGTTAAGGTGTATATATGAAAAGAATTATTAAAAAAATTGATCGTTTTTTAAAAAAAGTTAATAATTTAAATCTTCGTTATGGAATAACATTAGAAAGTGCAGCAATATCTTTTTATATTATTGTTGCTTTATTTTCAATTATTGTCTTAGGTATTCAAATATATTCGTTATTTTCAAAAGATTTAGAGAATTTTATTTTATCGAAAGTATTAGAAATTATAAATCCTATTTATCACTCGGTATTTAGTGATATTAGTCCTGTGTTATCTTTAAATACTTTTTCAATAATAATTTTATTTAACTTTTTCTGGTCATCATCAAAAGTATTAAATGGATTTAATAATGTTGCTGATCGGATTTATGAAGAAGTTAAAAACCGTAAAGGATATTTAAAAAGACTAAGTTCATTTTTAATGTTTTTAATGTTACTTTTTATTATTCTTTTTGAAATAGCTTTTATCATTATTACTGATAATATTATAAATGAGTTTTTTAATAATATGATTATACTCCATATTTTGCAGTTTATAATTGAAATAATCATCCTCTTTTTTACAATCTCTCTCATCTACATATATGCTCCACCAGTAAAAATGCGTCTTAAAAATGTCT
>DUOT01000102.1 GCA_012838705.1 Acholeplasmataceae bacterium | reverse complement strand
AGGAGATAAAATGAAAAAAGGATTATTTGTTTGTTTTCTATTATTCTTTTTATTTTTATTTAACTTTAATGTTTTTGCTATAGAGTATATGGGAATAAATCAAGTAAATCCTTCTTGTATTAATTATGAGATTGTAGAATCTGAAGATGGTACAAAGGTTATTGTTAATATGGATGAACCTATTCCTGTAAAGGAAGGGGTAGAATATTTTATTTTACCTACTTACGTAAACAAAGAAGAATTTTTATCTAGTAATAAGTCGTGGGAACTTATGCCCTTAATTAATGAAGGGCTAACCATTCATGAATATTTCGAAGGCGAATTTATGGATGAGGTCTTTTTAGTTCAAAAATTATATAGTAATGGTATTTTTGTAGGATATCGATATTTAGTTAATTATTTTGTTTCTGAAATTAAATTAAATAATCTTTTCTTGGAATCCCAATACGTTTCTAAAAGTGAATTTAGTGATGTTTTTGAGAATGATTGTAAGGGTAAAATTGATTGTATGCTATTAATAATTGAAGCTGAAAGGATTAATGAATTACCAACTGCAAAGGATTTTCAATATGAATATTCATATGATGAATATACTGATATCACGGATTTATATTTGGGTGAGAATTTATCCCTTTTCGCATACGGTAACAATTATCCTGAAGATTTAGCACCTGTATTAGATTCTGAAGAATATTTTATTGAAACAAGTGTCAACGATCCGATTACAATCGAAGAGATGAGATTATTAGTTGGACTCACAGCATGGGATGAAGTTGATGGTGATATTACTGATCGAATTGAAATTGTTGATGATAGTAATTATATAGATGAAGTTGTAAATGTAGATAAAATACAGGATAGAAAATTAGGAGTATATCCAATTGTATTTAGCGTTAGTGATACTGCAGGAAATAGTGCAACATGTGTGATTAATATTGAAGTATTAGATATTACGCCACCTATAATAGATGAGAAAAATTCAAAGCTAAATTATATAAATGAATTTGATGGCACTCCTATTTCTGATAGTAAAATATTAAGTAATATTATCGCTATAGATAATTATGGTGATGTAATTAAAGAAATTATCGATAACGAATATCAAGGAAATGAAAATATTTTAGGAACTTATAAAGTAACAGTTCGTTGTAAGGATCCTTCCGGTAATTATAGTGATGTAGAAGTGGAAATTAAAAATATTGACTCAACCGCACCAGTAATAACAAGTGCGACTACTGAATATGAAACATCATACACAGAAAAATTGAGTACAGAAACAATTTTGGAGGCTATTGAACTATCGATTTATGATAATCATGATGGCTCATTAACATATGAAATTATTACAAATGAATATGAAAATAATAAATCCATAGTTGGCGTGTATTTAATAAAAATAAAAGCAACAGATAGTAGTGGTAATGAAAGTACTTTTGAGTTAACAGTTAATGTTGTAGATGATGTTGAGCCAGGGTTTCTAATTAATAAAAATGTTGTGATTGTAAAGGCAGGAAGTTTTGTCGATACAAATGAAATCAAAAGAATTTTAGAAACAAGAAAATTAACTCAGGATAAAAACTTTGAGATTGAGGTTGTAGAAGATGGATATTCTGAAAATTATAAGAAGCCTGGTAATTATGAAGTAAAATTAAAAATAACTTATAATAATGGTGATTGTGAGTACCAACTATTAAAGTTTAATGTACTTCCAAACGAAAATCATATAGAAAAAATTAGTTTTTTAGAAAAAGTATGGGAAATAATAAAAATAATATTCCAATGTCTATGGAATATCATTTCTTGGCCATTTATTAAATTATTTTCTTGGCTTTTTTGATTTTTTTATAGGAAGGGGGTCATAACCCCCTTTAAATAATGGATTACATTTTAAGATTCTTTTGATTGTTAAGAAGGTTGCATAAAAAAAATTAAAGTTTTGATATGCTTCAAGTGCATATTGAGAACATGTTGGATTATATCTACATCTTCCGCGATATGGATAGTTTTTTTGATATGCTTTAATTAGTTTAATCATTAATTTTTTCATATTTAAATTATACTTGAAAAAATGAATATACGCAAGTATTAAAGATGTTACATTGTTTATAATATAATTATGATAATCTTTATAATATGTTTTGTCATTTTTATATTTCTAGTTATGCCAATTCATTTCAAAGTCATATATGATGGTAAGCGTAGTGATTTGGAAATTAATTTTATAAAATTACTCGATTTAAAAATTGATCTTGATAAAGTTATTCGCTTTTTGCTAACTACAAAATATGACCGAGAAGTTATAACACTTGAAGGATTAATTTATAATTTTACACTTTTCCGAAAATCAAGAAATATAATAACTAGTATTGCAAAAATGACAATTATAAAAAAACTAACATGTGTTGCATATGAAGATTATGAAAAATATTTTCTTGTCGTTAATTCATGGATAATTTTAAGTAAATTAAAAAGTATATTACATAACCACTTCTACAAAATAAAAAATGAATACTATATGGTTGCAGATAATGAAAAATTTCGCTTGACATTCGAAGCAATTATGGAAGTTCGTATAATTTTTATAATTATAGCAATAATAATTAATATCAAGGATGTATTTAAAATAATAAAATTTATGAGGGTGTATTATGGAAAATCAAAATCCACAAAGTCAAATATCTGAACTTTTTAAAATTTCTACAACTAGCTTAAAAGAAATGGTTGATGTTGATACGATTGTTGGTGAAACAATTACATTAGAAAACGAAATATCAATTGTTCCTATTTCAAAAATTAAATGTACCTTTGCTACTGGGGGAACAGATCAAGGCAGATCAAAAGGAGAAGGAAGTCCTTTTGGTGGTGCTACTGGTGGTTCAATAACAATTACCCCAATAGCATTTCTTGCAGCAGTTAAAGATGATGTAAAACTATTACATTTAGAAGATCAAACACATATTCTTGAAAAAATAATTGATCAAGTACCTGAAGCAATTGATTCACTTAAAGACTTTTTCTCAAAAAAACCTAAAGTAGCAAAAGTAGAAATAGTTGATAGTAATGAATGAAGGAAAAAATAATTTTCCTTTTTTTTAATTTACATTTAAGTAATAAAATGTTATAATCTATAAGGTTGGAGAGAAAAATGAAAATAGTTGTAGTTAGCGACACTCATCGCGACAAAGAAATTCTAAATAGAATAGCAAAAAAGCATCATGATGCTGATTATTTCCTTCATGCTGGTGATAGTTGTCTACCACCAGAAGAGATATATCCTTTTATAGGGGTTAAAGGGAATTGTGATTTTTTTCGATATAAACCAAATTTAGTAATTAACACTGGAGTCATAAAAATATTTATGACTCATGGTCATTTTCATCGAAAAGCAAAACTAATATCGACTGCAAAAGCAAATGATTGTGAAGTTGTGATTTTTGGTCATACTCATGTCCCTTATTATGAAGAAGAAGATGGGATTATTTTAATAAATCCTGGTAGCCCAACGCGACCGAGAGGGAAAAGTATGCCAAGTTATGCAGTTATTACAATTATAAATAATAATATAGATGTAAGTTTTGAGGGATTGGATGAATTATAAGAAAATTGATTTGTTTTATGATACTCTTGACCAAGCAGCAATGCTAATTTATGAAGAGCACCAGTATGACTATTTAACTTGTTTAATAAATGCAAGTAAAGTACTTCTAGGTTTTGAAACAAAACTTTCTCAAGAATTAATTAATAGAATAGAAAAATTATTTAAAAGTTTTGATGAGTTTCAAAAAGAAGAAGTAAGACAAGCATTAGAGTTATTAATAGTTAAAGGTTTGAAACATCTCCAAAAATATCCTCTTGATTTAATGACTCCTGATTCGATTTGTTATTTATATGCAAATGTTATTAATGAATACTTTGATGGAAAGATTACAATTCTTGATGTTGCATTAGGTACGGGAAATTTAATTAATGCAATAAGTAATTATTACCCTTATGAATCTAGCTTAATCGGTATTGAACGTGATGAGTTTTTAGTAGAACTTGCGAAAATTGCTTGTGAACTGCAAAATAATAATATTTCAATTTATTATAATAACTCACTTGACCCTATTTATGAAAAAGCAAATTTAATTATTGGAGACTTAGATAATTATTATGTAAATGAGCATTATTTTCCTTATTTAGTAATTAATAAGTTTAATCAAAATTTATTAGATAATGGTCTTTTTATTTATTTAATTAGTAATGATTTTTTCAATCAAGAAAAAGTTATAGAATTTAAAAAGACATTTAAAGGAACATTATTAGGATTAATTGTCCTTCCGGAAACGATGTTTGCAAAAGGACATCCGGGTAAAAGCCTCTTAATAGGTACTAACAAGGAAATAGATGCTTATGATATGTTAGTAATTAATATGCCAAGTTTAAATGATACAAAAAATGTCAATAATACAGTTGAATATATAAAGGTATGGACAAAAAAGTTGAAAGGAATGATATAATGAAAAAAATAATGGCTGTAAATGCGGGAAGTTCATCATTAAAATTTCAATTACTAGCAATGCCAGAAGAAATAACAATAACTGAAGGAATTGTTGAAAGGATTGGACTTCAAGACGCATATTATACTATTGTAATTAATGGGGATAAAGAAAAGCAAGTTTTACCAGTAAAAGATCATGCTGTTGCTGTTGATATAGTTCTTAATGATTTGATTAATAAAGGAATAATCAAAAGCTTAGAAGAAATATCTGGTGTTGGCCATCGAATTGTTCAAGGTGGAGGATCTTTCGACAAATCAGTATTAATCGATGAAGATGTGGTTGCGGAAATAACAAGATTATGTGATTTGGCTCCACTTCATAATCCAGCACATTTGATTGGAATTAAAGCATTTCGAGAAGCTTTACCTAATGTAAAACAAGTTGCTGTTTTTGATACTGCTTTCCACCAAACAATGAGTAAAGAAGCATATATGTATGCAGTTCCATATGAATGGTATGAGAAATATGGAATTCGTAAATATGGTGCTCACGGAACCAGTCATCAATATGTTGCTTTAGAAGCTGCTAAACTTGAAGGTAAACCAATTGAAGATTTAAAAATTGTTACTCTTCATTTAGGTAATGGTGCTTCAATTTCAGCAATTAAAGGTGGAAAATGTATCGATACATCAATGGGATTAACTCCTCTTGAAGGAATTCCAATGGGAACAAGATCAGGAAATATTGACCCAACAGTTGTAGAATATATTTGTAATAAAGAAAACTTATCAGTAAGTGAAGTACTGGATGCGTTAAATAAAAAATCAGGATACTTAGGTGTCTCTGGTGTATCAAATGATTCAAGGGATTTAGAAAAATGTATGTATGAAGGAAATGAGCGATGCAAATTAGCCCTTGATATTCAATATAAACGTATTGCTGATTATATCGGTAGCTATTATGTTTATTTAGGTGGAATAGATGTTATCGTCTTTACAGCTGGAATTGGCGAAAATAGCGAACGTTGCCGAAGTGAAGTATTACGAAGAATTAGCGTATTGGGTGTAGAACTTGATGAAGAAGCAAATAAAGTACGTGGCAAAGCACAATTAATTACAAAACCTACATCAAAAATAAGAGCTTATTTGATCCCAACTAACGAAGAAATTGTTATAGCTCGAGATACATTAAAACTAATATCTCAATAAGTCGCAAAAGCGACTTTTTTTATTATCAAATTACAAAATTAGATTATAATATGATATAATAATCATCTGTGAGGTGTTAAGTTTGAAAATAATCAAGCAAATATTTATTATTCTATTATTTTTTGTACTTGGAGAAATATTGTCATTAATATTAAATAAAATAATATTCATACCCGGTGCTATTTTAGGTATGGTTTTACTATTACTTGCATTAATATT
>DUOT01000101.1 GCA_012838705.1 Acholeplasmataceae bacterium | reverse complement strand
GGATATATTGGTAAATATGTCCATTATCATTATCAAAAACAGATTGAAAGATCAATCTGTTTTTATTTAATGAATATTTCCAATGACCATAAAATATCTTATAAAAAACCATAAAACATCTTATGAAAAACCATAAAACTTATTAAAACCATAAAACCATAAAATTTCTTAAAGAGCCAAAAAAAAGAAACTGGGTCATTTTTGACTCAGTTTTCATTTTAATATTAATGATTTTTGATAGTTTTGATTGATTTTGTTCCAATCGATAACATTAAACCAATTATCAATATATTCACCACGTCGATTATTATATTTTAAATAATAAGCATGTTCCCAAACATCGAGTGGTAAAATTGGATTTATCCCAGCATGTAATGGTGTGTCTTGATTTGGTGTTGAAATAATATAAAGTTTTCCATTATCATCATTAACTAACCATGCCCACCCAGATCCAAAACGACTTAGTGCAGCATCCTTAAATTTGCTTTTAAAATTGTCATAAGATCCAAAATGACTTTTTATCGCATCTGCTATCTTTCCAGTTGGTTTGTTTTGTCTTATTGGTTTCATTACATTAAAATATAATTCGTGATTAAATACTCCCCCACCATTGTTACGTACTGTATTTCTAATACTGAGCGGTAATATTTCTAAGTTTTCAAGTAAATCCGGTAATGGAATGTGATGTAAATCAGGAAATTCTTTTAATGCTTTATTTAATTCGTTGACATAAGTTCTGTAATGACCTTCATGATGCAAACGCATCGTCTTTTCATCAATGTAAGGTTCTAAGGCATCATAATCATATGGTAATGGCTTAACAGTAAAGGGATAATGTTCATGCATAAAAACTCCTCCTTTTACTATTAATATATTCTAAACTATGATAAATGCCATAGAAAAAAGGTTGTAATTTACTACAACCTTATTTTGGCTGAATAACTAAATGACGATTTGGTTCTTCGCCTTCAGAAAATGTTTTTACATCTTTCCAAGATGCAAGTTTAGTATGAATTATTTTGCGTTCATATGAGTTTAAGTTATCTAGTTTAATTTCTTGTTTTGTTTTCGCAACTTGTTTTCCTAATTCAACAGCCATTCTTTCTAAGTTTCGATCACGTCGTTGGCGATATCCACCAACATCTAACTTAACAATTTTTTGTTCATCTTCTTCATAGAAATTATTAATAATCATATTTAGTAGCATTTGTAATGCTTGTAAGTGTTTTGCATTTTTACCAATTAGAACACCATTAAATTTTCCAGCTTCTAAATTAAATTCAACAACTTCTTCTCGAACTCGTTTTTCAATAAAACCATCAACTTTATTTGTTTTTAAAATCATTTGTAAATATTCTTTACCTTTTTCTATACCATCGATTTTTGGTTTTACTTCAACTTCAAGTTTGCTACCAATTCCTAGGAAGCCTTTCTTTTCATTAATAACTTCTACAGACAAATCTTCTTCAGCAATCCCCATTTCGGCAACAGCTAAAGGCATTGCTTCATCAATTGACTTAACTTCATATTTACGCGATTTCATTATAGCCTCCTAAAATTTTGATTTTAATTTTTCTAATCGTTTTTTGCTTGTTAAATGGCTAATTGTACTTTGTCCTGTTGAATAAATATTACCAACAAGCCAATATAAACCTAATCCTGCTGGGCTTCGTAAAACAAACATAACCATCATTGCAGTCATAACTATTAGCATGATATTCATTGATGTTTGAGTTTGTTTTTGCATTTGATCAGCTTGAGGTTGACGATAAGCAGGGACATCTGAAAATTGTTCTTTGCTCATCTTTTTTTGACGTATTTGCATTATGATAATACTAAATAATTGGGTAAGACCAACTAATGCAGCAAAAATAATAACTCCCCATTTTTGAACAGGGTTTCCAGTTCCTTGCCCTTGTAATAAATTTACACCAAATAATTCAGCTTTATTAAATACACGTAACCAATGTCCAGATGTTAATAATTCGTTTGCTTCATTAAGAATAGTTGCTGGCATACGACTTATAGTTCTAAATACACCAACGAAGATTGGGAACTGAAATACAGGCATTAAACAGCCACCTAAGCCAATACCATACTTCTTATAAAGTTGCATTGTTTCTATTTGCATTTTTTGTCTTGAAACTTCATCATCTTTTCCAGCATATTTTCGTTGGATTTTTGCTTGTTCAGGTTGTACTAATTTCATTTTTAAACTAAGGTCATTTGTTTTAGCATAAATCGGCCAAGCAAGTGTTCTAACAAGAATAGTAGTAATGATAATTGTTAATCCGTAATTACCAGCACCAATCGTTTTCGCAACTACCCACATAATTCCTGCAATTGGGTAAATAAAAATATCTTCAAATTTAAAGCCGTCTCCTATTGGCCTTGTTTGGTCAACTGCTCGACAACCAGAAAGAATGATTAAGCTTATCATTATAATAGCAATTAATACAATTCTCTTTTTCTTTGTCATTCTTGTACTCCTGTCTTAATAATTTTGTTTATCAAATATTGTAATTGATCTTTCTTTTGACTAAACTTTAAGGTACTAACTCCTTTTTTTATTATAACCAAAAAATCATAATTAGGCAATGTTTGAATTAAATTTCGTAAAATTTCTCTTGTAACACGTTTTTCATAATTTCTCGTTACAGCTTTACCATACTTTTTAGAAACCGAAATAGCAATTCGTGGAATCGATAAAGTATTAGGTTTATAATAAATAACATAATAGCGATTCCCGACGCTTACTTTATTTTTAAATAAAGCTGCTATTTCATGATTTTTCTTCAAACTGTACTTTCTGTTCATAATTCCTCCCGAGAATCAAAAAGACCACTAGCAGTTGTCGACTTACAAGTGGTCCGGGGTTGCTACTATGCAGTTAATTTTACTCTGCCTTTTTTTCTTCTACGAGCAATTACTCTTCTACCGCCAACAGTTTTCATACGGGCACGAAAACCATGAACTTTTTTTCTTTTTCTAACATTTGGTTGGTATGTACTCATTCCTTTTTTCATCCTGTGCACCTCCTATGCGAACTGTTATACTTACACATTATACCTTTTTAATGTTACCTTGTCAAGATTTTTTCCTTGATTTCTTTTCTGGTTTTACTTTTTTAACTATTAAAATTATTAATCCTGAAATAATTATTGCTCCGATAGCAGCATAAATAATTATTTCCCAATTACCATCTGTTAGTAATGGTGGATCTACTTCTGGTATATCAGCATATTTTTCTGTTAAGTTAGCAAATTCGTTTTGATAGTATATTGATTTTGTATTACCATCTACTGTGTAATTTACCTTTACATATATTGATTTCGGTTTAATATCTAGTGGAACATTACGATTACTATCTGTAAATGAACTAGTTTCATCTGAGTAACCATATACTCCAACATATGGAACTACTTTTCCATCTTCAGTAACAATCCATGATTGCATATCGATATGATATTTCTTTGAAAAGTCTCCAACACGCATTCTTATGCTTGTTCTATATGCTGATTCTAGTTTTGTGGAAATGACTTCAAGTCTTAAATCCGTTACTTCTTCACCGTTTTCGTCTTTGCTAACAATTTTATTATACTGTGAATATTTATTACGATCTTTAAGCTTAAGCATTACGTCTTCACGGAATGTTTCAACTTTAAGTTTTTGATCTTCATCTAAATATTCTATTTTTAAATAAAACTCTTCCGGTGCACCTTGTTTTATTGGAATAAAACTATGTGTCCTTGGAGTTGTAAAACCACTATATTCAGTAAAGTAATGAAACTTGTTTTCTGTAGTAAATGCACTTAGTTGCATTCTTTGGACTGTATATCTTGGATCTGCTCCATCTACTAATCGTCCATGTAATCTTAAGAAAACATCATATTCAGTTTTTAACTCGCCATTTATTAAATCTGTATCGCCAACAATCATAATCCTTGGATTTATTGTTTCTGCATAATCATTATGTTCATAATCAGGTTTAATAACCTTGTCATATCGAGGAGATATTAAAAATAGAACAATTGTTAATGCGAGAATGTAAATGGCTATAATTAATACAAAAGCAAGTTTGTTTAAATTTGTGATTTTGCTATTTAAGCTTTTTATGAAGGTTTTTATACTGTTCATAGTTTTCTTGCCCTCCTCACAGACAACCTGCATATAGTTTACAATAATATTGCCTTTTTTGCAAGGATTTATTTTTATTTTGATATTTTTTATTTAAGCAAAAAACTATCTATTATATTTACATCTTCCAAGAACTGATTTGATTCTTTGGTAATATTCTCCCAATCGTCTATTGTTCCTTCATAATGTATTGCTTCAAGCCTCATACAACCATCAAATACATTTTCGCCTAAGTACATCAGGCTTATTGAAATATATACACAATCTAAATTAATGCAGTTACCAAAACTATAGTCGTCTAATTTTTCAATTAATGGTGATGAAATAAAAAATCGTAACGATATACAGTTATAAAAACAATATTTACTTATTTCTTTTATTCCTAGTGGTAAATTTACATTTTTAAGATTACTACAATAAGCAAAAAGATTATTTGGAAGAATCTCTATACTATTTGGTAAAAATATTTCTTCTAAACTAATGCAACCAAGAAAAACACCTTCGCCTAACAAATTCAATTTGCTTTCCTTATTAATATATACGTTTTTAAGACTAATACATCCTTTAAAAGCGTAGCTTTTTATTTCTTTTAAATTATTATTAATTTCAATATTTTTTATATTAATACAATCATAAAAGCTATATTCTTCAATAACTTCTAAATCTTTAGGGAATTTTATTTCTTCGAGCCCAGAACACTTATAAAAAGCAAAGCTTTCAATTGTATCGATACTATCAGGCAAAATAACTTTTTTTATGCTCTTACAATTATAAAATGAATAATCTTTTATTTTTTTCCCTGACGTAATAGTTACTTCCTCTAAAGTATTAGGTAAAAAATAACTTCTGCAAAGAGGGTCATTTAATGGTAGAATAACATTGTATGCATTATAAAACTCTTTTTTTCCAAAGATAAATGCAAAATGGCTTTCGCTATCTGTTGCATCTTTGCTTTTGCCAACAAACGGAATCGTAAGCTTTTTTAATTTGCTGCAAGAAGAAAGTGCGCCTTCTTCAATTTGTATTACATTATCACCAATATATACTTCTTCTAAATTAATGCAATCATAAAACGCATAACTATTGATGGTTTTTATATTATTATTAATTATTACCTTTTTTAAGTTTGTAGAGTTTATAAATGCATTTTCTCCAATACTTGTTACTTTTTTACTTTGGAACTCTGATGGGATTTCTATTATTTCATCAGATCCATTATATTTATAAATTTCATATGTATCATCATATTTTAAAACATAAGTAAACGCATCTTTCCACTTTGCATATAAGGTGATATTGTTTGTAACTTGAGTATTTTGGTATAATTCTTTAAAATCTGCGTCTAAATACCATCCATCAAAAACTTTAAGAGGTTTTTGTGGTGGTGCAGGCATGCTTACGCTTTCACCATATGTTACTGCAATCGAATCAATACTTGTCCCACCATTAGTTTCAAAATCAACAATAAATACCTTTGGAATATACATTGCTGATATTATCGCATCACTTTTTATCGTTTCTAAATCGTGATCCCAACCAGTAAATATATATCCTTCTCTAGATGGTACTATTGGAGGAGTTATTCTTTCGTTATAATTTATCGTTTGAATATCCAAAAGTCCGCCAAAGTGATAAAATTTTACCTGAAATGTTTTCGGAGTCCACTTTGGATATAAATATGCTCCACCTAAAGGCATATATTGGGCTGTGAATGGTTTATCTAGATAAGGGCTTGTATACCATCCATCAAAAACAAAACCTTCTTTTGTTGGTGTTGGAAGATTTATTTCCGATAAAAACTCTGCTTCTATTGGCTCAATATCATAATCAAATGCAATTGTATATGTTTTTGGGGTCCACTTAGCATATAAAGTCGTATTTCTTTTAAACGTTTCATTATTATAAGGTATTGTTAATGCATCATCATAATACCACCCATCGAAATTAAAACCTTCTTTTGTTGGGGAAGTTATCTCGATTGATTTTCCAGATTCAATAATTTCTGGCATAATATACGATCCACCATTAGAATTGAACGCAATCATTACTGTTTTATTTTTGCATCCACATAAAAACAAAATACATAAAAATAGAAAAACAAAATATTTTTTCATATTCATCTCCTACCTATAATTAACATGTATATTATTACCAATTATAGATGTTTTATTCAAAAAAGTTATCCACATATTCACAGTGAATAATTTGTGGATTTCTTTCCACAATTTGTTGAAAGTTATCCATATGTGGAAATGTGGATAAGTAAAATTATTTCAATTTCCTATTTATATTTGTCTTATTTTATGATATCATTAAGAAAGAGGTTAGAAGTATGAAAATAGAAGATTGTAAAAGGTATTTTGAGGATACTTTAATCGAACTAGAAAAAGATTCCTCAATAAATCAAAAAGATCTTAATAATATTTTTAAAAATATTAACGAAATTCATAAGTTCGAAAACGACTATATTTACGTTGTCGTTCCCGACGCCCTAACAAAATTTAAAATTGAACGCTTTTATTCTGACAAAATGAATTCCATTTTAGAAGAATTAGCTCCAACGAAGTGTCATTATAAATTTATCACACAGGATGAAGCTGTGAAAGAAAAAGAATCAGAGATAAATAAAATTACAGCGCCGGAACAGGTAAATATTAATAAAAGTAGAAGAAGACTACGAGCTGAATTTACCTTTGACAATTTCGTTATTGGTGAAAGTAATCGTTTTGCTTTCCTTTCCGCAATGAAAGTAGCAGAATCCCCGCATTCAATTTTAAATCCTTTATATATTTTTGGTGATGTTGGGCTAGGGAAAACCCATTTAATGATGGCTATTGGCCATTATGTACTAGATAACAACATAAACGCAAATGTTGTTTATACTAGTGCCCAACAATTTGTAGAGGATTATTTTCTTTCTACCTCTACAAAAAAAGGTCGTGAAAATATTGAGGAGTTTTATAATCATTATCGAAGTGCTGATTTATTACTTGTTGATGATATTCAATTTTTAGAAGGGAAAACATCAACACAAGCAGAATTTTTTAAAGTTTTCGATTATTTACATGAAAATAATAAACAAATAGTAATAACATCAGATCGTGTCGCAAATGACTTAAAACTTATGGCACGACTAAAATCACGTTTTAATTGGGGAATGATTGCTGATATTAAAGCACCAGATAAAGAATTACGAGTAAATATATTAAAAAGAAAGCTTGCTTTCCTATTAAATAACCCAAAAGACATACCGATTGAGGTTTTAGATCGTATCGCAAGCTTATTTGAAACAAATATCCGTGATTTAGAAGGTGCTTTACGAAGATATGTAACTTATTGTGTATCTTTAGACCTTCCGTTTACAGTGGAAAATGTTGAAGTTGCGTTAGGAAGCATTATTCCTAAGACAACAGAAGAAGGAGAAAGAATAACTAGCATAAATAATATTAAAAACGTCGTCGCGTCATATTTTCAATTACCTATTGATATTTTATCTTCAAGAAGTAGAAAAACACAAATCGTTTATGCAAGAAATATTGCTATTTATATAATTCGCGACAAACTAAAAACACCTTTAAAGAAGATCGGTGAAGCTTTTGGTAATCGTGACCATGCAACAATAGCTCATGGTTATGAAAAGATCCAAAACTTATTAAAAACAGATCAACATGTGAAAAGTGATGTTGAATATTTACTTAAAAAACTTGATTTAGAGTAAGTTATCCACTTTTCCACATTCCTAATAGTAATAATAATACATACATAATTAAATAAATGATAAGGAGAATTAAAAATGAAATTTTCAATTAAGCGAAGTCTTTTATTATCTAACTTAGTACATGTTACCCGTGCCGTTTCTACAAAACCACAAATGCCAATCCTAACTGGAGTAAAAATTGAAGTAAACCAAAAATATATAACACTTACTTCTTCAAATGGGGAAATATCTATTCAAGCCAAAATACAAACATCGAGCGATTTAGTAATCCTCGAACAAGGAGTCGTTGTATTACCTGGTAAGTACTTACTTGAAATTATACGTAAAGTGGATGCAGAAATGATTTATTTCATTAGATTTGAAGAAAATGTTGTGAAAATACTAGCAGATAGAAGTAATTTTAGTTTAAATACACTTGATACAGATGCATATCCACTTATTTCATTTAATAATAACGATCATATGGTTGTATTGGATGTTTTAAATTTAAAACAAATTATTAAAAAGACAACATTTGCTGCTTCACTTTCAGAAGCAAGAATGGTTTTAACTGGAGTAAATTTAGATTTAACTGATAATAAACTTCTAGCTGTTGCTACAGATAGTTTTAGATTAGCTCAAAAATTCATCGTTATGGATAAAACACCTAATATTAAAGTTGTTATCCCAAGTCATAATTTAGATGAATTAAATAAAATTATTGAAGATATTGAGGAAAATGTAGAAATACATTTCTCAAAAACAAAAGTTTTATTTAAATATAAAAACATTTTATTCCAAACAAGATTAATTGAAGGTGTTTTCCCTAATACTTCTAGTTTAATTCCAACAAACTTTTTAACTGAAATAACCTTCCACAAACAAGAAATCATCGCAGCAATTGAAAGAGCTTCGTTATTTACAAGTGGAGAAGCAACTAATATTATAAAACTTACCTTAAATGAGAAAGGGATTGTAGAAATATATTCAACACATAATGAGATTGGTGCTGTATTAGAAGAAGTACATCCAATTAAATGTAGTTCTATTATTCCTTTCCAAATTGCATTTAGTGCTAAATTCTTTTTAGAAGCGATTAGAGCATTTGATTCTCCAGAAATTACAGTTCATTTTACTGGAGAAATTAAACCTTTCATTATTACAGGAGAATATGATGTTAATCATTTACAATTAATTCTTCCTGTTCGTGTTGCATAAATACATATATAAATATATACATAAAAAAGACACCAAAAGTGTCTTTTTTAAATATCAATCATATTAAATATTTCAATTAACTCCTCTTTTAATGTTTCTAAAGACTTTTTATCATAAGGAGTAAGATTTCCTTCATCATCAAATACGCTTAAACCTTCGAATTGTATGTTCTTGATAATTGACCTGTCATTAATTGGTGGTAAAACCTCTGCCGTAGGAGTAAATTCCTGAGCTTGGTCTTTTAATTGCTCAAAAGAAATCTTTGGAGCCCGTTTGTTTTTACTATATCCATTAGGAACTATATATTTAATACCATTTAAATTAATATCATTATCTATAAAATACTGAATAGTATTAAAAAAACCACCTAAGCCAAGACTATCAAGCCCAACAACAAGAAGAATATCATCACTCATATCAAGTAAAACTTCAGTAAGCCTACTACTTGAAGGTGGGAAATCAACAAAGATATAATCAAAGAAAGTTTGATATTCATCAATTATAGTTTGTAATATTTTTTCTTGACGTCTTTCTAACGTTAACTTCATTGAAAGTTTATCTGTATTTAAAGTTTTAATCAAATATAGGTTTTCACGAACTTCAATGAGAATATCTCCCATCTCAGCATGTCCAGCCATCAAAAATTCTAAATAATTATCATTTCGAGAGAAAATTTTATCTTCAGCACCATAGATTTTAAATATACTATTTTGATCATCGACACTTAACACTAATACTTTTTTTCCTTGTTTAGCATAATAATGGGCAAAATATCCTATAAAGGTTGTTTTCCCTACGCCACCCTTCTTACAAAAAGTCGAAATGACTGCCATTTTATAATCCCTCTCTTTCTAATTTTTCAAGACAAGCTTCTTCAATGAAAGCAGACAGTTGCATCCCTTTCATAGCTGCAGCAATTTTTACGCGTTTTCGTAGTTCGCGATCCATTGTAGCTGTGTACTTGTCGCGATTATTATCTACGGTAACCCTTCCAGTTAAATTTGCTAAAGGGTTCTCCCTTTTTTTAAATGGTGTAGAATTCTTATTCATGCTATTAAACCTCCTCATTTTTTATAAATAGTCACAACTATACTTATTTATTTATATATGTATAAGAATAAATACACATACACATAAATAAATATATACATATATACATAATTTGTTGACGATCGACCTTTTTTGCAATTTCCCATCATTTTTAGAAGCTTTCAGCACGCTTCAAGACTTTTAAATCGAAAGTGAAAAATTACAAATTATAAAAGCCCAATAAAAATCAAACTAAACAATCGAAAAACGAAATCACAACCACCTTATTTTACCCAAAAATTTCGTTTTTAATCAATTTTTAAGAAATCCTGGTAAAGTTAATCAACTTGCTTGTTTTTTTTAACAGAGGGGAAATTTTGAAAAAGCTAAAAATCGACTAAAAAATCACAAAAAACATCAAAATTTCAAGAAAAACAGATCGAGTTTTAGTTCGATAAATATTTATGTATAAGAATAAAAACATAAACACATAAATATGTATATGTGTATTTATGGTTATACATAAAAATGTAAAAATTTTTAATGATTTTTAAAACCGCAATCTGGCCTCGGTCTTTTATGATTAAATTATACAACAATCTAAATTTCTTTGCAAGCCATATTTACATATTTATGTATATTTTGAAAAGTAGTTTTAGCAAAAGATAAACTAAAATTAAAAACCTTTTTTATGTATATATGTAAATATGGATATACATAAAATTTTTCTTAAATTTATTTTTTGATTTTGATTTAAGATCATCGTGTTTTTATTAAACTATTTATCTTTTGTCATACGTATATACATATATAAATAAATATGTAAATGTTTGAGTGCTAAAAATGTAGCTTTAGAAAGTTTAAGTTAAATAGATTATGAGTAAGTAAATACATATATATGTAAATATGTAAGGTTATGAATCTGAATATAGCATCTTAGAAAGTTTAAACTTGATAGTAAAAGTAAATAAATACGTATATATGTAATCATGTAAACAGAACAATTATAGATTATTAACATGAAGCTGATTAAATCTGATTTTTTGTTTGGTCATTAATCCCAATATATACATATTTAAGTATATGTGTAAATACATATCATATTTATGAACATTGCTCAATTTATTTAGAAATCAAATAAAGATATAACAATATAAAATAAACATATAAATATATGTAAATATGTAAATACATAATAATATTATAAAACG
>DUOT01000100.1 GCA_012838705.1 Acholeplasmataceae bacterium | reverse complement strand
GGATATATTGGTAAATATGTCCATTATCATTATCAAAAACAGATTGAAAGATCAATCTGTTTTTATTTAATGAATATTTCCAATGACCATAAAATATCTTATAAAAAACCATAAAACATCTTATGAATTTAAAACCATAAAACCATAAAATTTCTTAAAGAACCGTTATTAATATAACCGGATTTTTTTCGTTATTGAATTTTAATATTTGATTTGATATAATCTATTTGAGGTGATAAAAGATGAAAAGAGTTATTGTTTTCGTTTTATTCGTTTTGGTTATCGCCCTTTCTGGTTGTAGTTCTACAATTACTGTTACTTTTGAATCAAATGGTGGAAATGATGTTGCAGCAAGAGAATTAAAAAAAGGAGAAGCATTAGAAGAATTACCAAATGTATCAAGAGAGGGATATGATTTTGGTGGATGGTATCTTGATGAAGAATTAAAAGAAGAGTACAAAGATCAAGTAATAAAAAAGGATACTACGTTATATGCAAAATGGGATATTAAAAAATTTACAGTTAAATTTTTAGATTATGATGATAGTATTATTAGTGAGCAATCTGTAAATTATGGTGAAAATGCAGAAGCACCTGAGAATCCTGTGAGGGAAGGATATGGATTTACTGGTTGGGATAAAGATTATAAGAATGTAAAAAGTGATTTAGTAATTAAAGCAAAATATGAAATTAATAAATATAAAGTTGTATTTGTTGATGACGGAAAAGTATTAAAAGAGCAAACAGTAAATCATGGTGAAAGTGCAGAAGCACCAGAAGCTCCAGTTCATGAAGGGTTTGAGTTTGTAGGTTGGGATAAGGAGTTTGATGAAGTAAAATCCGACTTAACAGTTACTGCACAATATGAAGTTAAAATACTAACTGTTATCTTCCAAGATCATACTGGAAAACAAATTGGTGAAGCACAAAAGGTTCCTTATGGTGAAGATGCTGTAGCTCCAGATGACCCAATTCGCGAAGGATATGATTTTGAAGGTTGGGATAAAAAATTTACAAATGTTACTACTGATTTAATTATTAAACCAAAATATACTGCTATTGTATACAATATTAAATATTATGATGGTGATAAAGAATTAGATCATGAGCCTAAAACATATACTGCTGATGATGAAATAATTCTTACTGAGTTTGAAAAGACTGGATATAAATTAGTAGGCTGGTATTTAGATGAAGATTTTGAGGAAGAAATTAAAAAAATAGAAAAAGGAACAACAGGAAACTTAATACTATATGGTAAATGGATGATAGCAGTAGATTTGAAATATGAGTTAAATGGTGGTTCATGGGGCTGGGAAGTTAAATCAATAACTGATGCAAGTAAGGGAATTGATGCTGACTCTGGTTTACCAGAAGTATTTATGGCTGATTTTTACCTATGGCTAAAAGAAAATGATTTATTAACATCAAATAAAGTAGCATCAAAATTACATAAGACAACTTGGGCTGAATTCAAGAAAAATTACACTGACCCAGTAGCAATCTATAATCATACATCTTCAAATACATCACAAAATAACGATGGGTATAGTCAATTCTTTTTCGAAAAAGCAACAGGAAATGCAATTACAGGTGAATTTATTACTATTGAAGGTGGATTTTTAGGAACAGAACCATATAAGAGTAAATATTTTAACCTAGCAAACCATATTGCAATTATGACTCATTTAAGATATACAAGCAATTATTTCTGGGATGGACCTTCAGGAAAATCTCTTGCTGGATTTGTTCTTGATGGATATTTCTATGGAACTCAAGGAGCAGGAACAGGTGCTTTCCAAGCGTTTAGAAATGTAATTCCAAATACGAATGTAAGATATGAATTAGATGGTACTCAAGCTAAAAAAGTAGTAGTAGATTACGAGCCACTGAAGTATGTAGAAGGAGAAGAATTATTATTAGTATCGCCATTTAAAGAAGGTCATGTCTTTGGTGGTTGGTATGATAATGCTAGCTTTTCTGGTGAACCAATTACTAAATTTGCTGCTGATGAGAAAAATATTCCAGAAAAACTATATGCTAAGTGGATATCTATTTCTTCGTTAGAATAAAAAAATAAGCATTTCACGATTGTGGAATGCTTTTTTCATTTCTAAAAATATATTTAAAAACAATATATTGAAGAGGTAAGAGTATACATGTAACAGGTATTGGAATTAAGAAAATTAAAGATTCTAAAGAAAGTTTAATTAATATAAATTTAAATAAAATCACTAACAAATCACTTAATATTAGTTTAATTAAAAATGATAACATTGAAAACCAAAATGAGTAATTACTCGTTTTCTTTTTAAATGTAAAATAGGCATTTGCCATATATGAAAATAATGAAGCTACAATAAATGCAATTGTATTTGCAATAACTTCTATAAAATTTTCTAAAGCATCTGTTTTAAAAAGTATAATAACTAAATTATAAATTAATAAATGTATTAGTGTATTAATTACGCCGATAATGCAAAAGGTGATAAATCTTTTATTAATGATATTACTTAACTTCATATTCATCCTCTATGTTAGTTGCTTTTGTTAAGTAAGGTGGTCTTTTTAAATTTAAATCACGAATATCATATAAAAGTTTCATAATAAATCTTAAGACTATTAAAATTAATAAAGCGAAAAAGTCAAATCTTAAAACATATTTATCATAAGAAGTAAAGATCATTTTAACAATATCAAATACAGTAACTACAGAAGCAATAAAAATTGCTATTGATGGTATTAGCATATAGAAATGACTGAATTGACGGATTCCGGCTACTGCATAGTCAAATAATTTTTTGAATGACCATTTTGTTTTACCAGCTGCGCGGGATACATAGTCAAATTCAATACATTTCTTTTCAAATCCAACCCATGAAAAAATACCTTTAGTAAAACGATAATTATCTTTAATCGCTAGAAAAGCATCAATAACTTTTCTTTCAAGTAAACAAAAATCACGAGAACCTTGGGCTAGGTTTTTATCACCAGTTAATATAGCATATATTTTATAAAATGCCTTTGCACATATTGTTTTTAGGAATGGTTCTCCTTTACGTGTCTTATGTTTTGCATACACGTGTTGATATCCTTCCTCATAATACTTAAGCATTTCAGGAATTAAGGAAGGTGGATCTTGAAAGTCAACATCAATAATAATTGCTGCATCGCTATTTAGTTTTTTTGCTGCGTGTAAACCTGCTAGCATTGCTGATTCTTTTCCAAAATTACGAGAAAAAGAAATATACTTTACACGTTTATCTAATTTTTCTAAATCTTGAATAATCTCTAAAGTATTATCTTTAGATCCATCATCTACAAATATAAGAATAAATTCATAAGTCGATGGAAGATGCTTTAATAATTCATCATAAAAAATATTAATAACATCTTTTTCATTAAAACAGGGTACAATAATCGATACTTTCTTCATACTATTCTCGCAAAACATATATAATGTTTTATCCTTTCTAAGTAATATTTTAATAGTATAATTATATCATACTAACTAGAAAAGTCAATTGCTATTGAAAAAACAGAATAGAAGTGATAAAATTAGATTACGGTGAAATTATGAAGAAAAAGATTTACTTTACGTATACAATAATCTTTATTTTATTTATATTAATTGGGATGCTTCCGTTAGAAATTAAGACAAAGCAAGTCTTTGGTGCTGGACTATTTACAGATGGATTAAAGCAACATTTGCCCTTTTTGAGAGATTATGTACAAGCAGTAAAAAATATATTTACAGATGGATTAGATATATATCGTTATGATTTAGGTTTGGGAAGTGATTTTTTTATATATTATACATATTATTCACTTTTTGACCCACTAACAATAATTGCATATATTATTCCAATAAAATATATTGAAACTAGTTATTATATACTTATTATATTAAGACTATATTTATCAGGCATATTTATAATTATGCTTGCAAGAAAAATGGACATTAAAAGCTTTTATGCTTTGATTTCTACAGCTTTTTTTTATACTTTCAATATTACGATTTTATACTCAGCCTTTCGACATCCAATGTTTATTAATGGACCAATGTTACTTCCATTAATTATACTTGGAGCTGAAAAAGTATTTCGAAATGAAAGACCTTATTTACTAATTTTTGCTTCACTTTACGGTTTAATTAGTCAATTTTATTTTTTTATTTATACATCTTTTGGTTTTGAATTATTTGTTATTTTAAGATTATTAAAAAGTAAAGAATATAGTAATATCAAAACTTTTTTTAAGGTTAATTTACTTTATTCTTTAGGGCCATTATTAGGTGGTTTTGTTCTATTACCGCAATTAGTTGCGATAACGCAAGGAAGTAGGATTGCTTCTAAAGGTTTTATCCTTTATTCTTTCCGTAATTATGCTGATATTATCGGATCATTTTTAATTCCGATTGTAGGAAATTATTATACTTCTAGTATTGGTAATGCATTTGTGTTTTTCATTGTTATTTTATATATCTTCTCTGAAAAGAAAAAATCATGGGAAAGTTTATATTTTATAATTACATCAATACTTATATTGATTCCTGCATTTGGTTATATTATTAATGCATTATCATATGTAAATAATCGTTGGAGTTATATTATTAACCTTCCAGCAGCATTAATTTTAGGAAAGGTTGTAGAAAACTGGGATGGAATTACAAAACAAAATATTACTAAAGCTTTAAAATTTACTTTCCTTATTTTTTATATTGCTTTAGGATTTTTAGTAATGTCATTAGACTTTTTAGTTTTAAAAATAACATTTATTTTAAGCGTTATTCCAGTATTCATATTTTTTAAATTACCATTCAAAAACAAACCGATAAGAAAAGTTAATTATCGGGTTTTATCAAGAGTGACACTTGTTACTACATTTATTGTATTAATATCAGTATCTAGTATATATTTGTTTTTAAATGTCAGTGAAGGAATAGATGCTTATCCGAATATTAGTATTGAAGATGATAGCTTTTATCGTGTTGAGCAAAATAAATTTGTATTAAATACTGATAATTTAAGCAATGATAATATTATCCATAACTTTAATTCTACATATTCCTATAATACAATGGCAAGTGCAGAAATAGGAAAGTTAATAGAGTTTTTTAATGTTGTGAATGATAATAATACTGTAGGTTATAATGGCTTTAATAGTAGGACAATATTAAATGCAATAAATAATGTGAAGTATTTAATTGCTTATGAATCAGAAAACAAAAAAGTTCCTTATGGATATGAATTTTTTGATAAGGTAGATGTATATAAATTTGTATCAGATAAGTTTAATATAGAAAATGTTGGCTATATTGAATATCAAGATGGAAAAAAAGTAAAAGAAGAAGCAAATATATATATAAATGAAAACTTTATAAACTTTGGAACTGTTTATTATAAATACATTACTTTAAAAGAAGCGGAGCAATATTCTTATGTGGATCGTGAAAATATATTGCTTGATGCAGTAATATTAGATGACGAAAGTGAAAAACTAGAAAAACTAGAATTTGAAGAAAAAGCAAAATATTTCAAGATTACTAATTTTAATACCTATAATTTAGAAATAAATGATAATCATATATTTGTAAATGATGATGAAGGTAAAATTACATTTACAATTGATAAAATTGAAAATAGTGAATTATATCTTGAAATTAAAGGAATAGAAAATCAAAATAAAAAAGAAAGTTTTTCAATTAAATATAAAGCTAATGATTATGTTGATGATGAAAAAAATTATCGTTATGGAAGTAATTTTTATATTGATAACCCTAATCATTTAGTTAATATGGGATATTATGATAATGAAAAGGTTAGTGTTGAAATAACTATACCTAAAGGTAGATATAATTATAAAAGCATCGGGTATTATTTAAACCCAATGGATGAAGTTAAAAATAAATTAAATAGTTTAAATAATAAAACTTTATATAATCTTGAGTTTAATAAAAATGGTTTTACTGGGGAAATTATATTAGACAAGTCAGGACTACTTTTTATTTCGCTTCCATATAGTAGCGGGTTTAAAGCATTTGTAAATGGAAAAGAAGTAGAAATTATAAAAGCAAATATAGGCTATATGGGACTTGAATTAAACAAAGGTAAACATAAAATAGAATTTGTATATGAAACACCGGGAATGTTTTGGGGAGTTAATATAAGTTTATTTTCAACAATTATATTGTTAATAATAGTGTGGAACGATATTAATAGAAAGTATAAAAAGGATTATAAAGATGCAAAAAATAATAAAGCTTGCTAGAAATTATTTTGATAGTAATTATTTTATCGCGATAACATATTTATTTACCATTCTTTGTTGGTATTTAAAAGACCAAAGAATAGCTATGATATATTATTTATTAATGACATTATTAATAATTCTTTTGAATGCTAGAAGAGCATCTATTATAACTTTAATTTTTGCAGCAATAATCAATTACCGAGAAACTACATTTCAAAGCAATATGAATATAGTTTTATTTATGGTTGCATTTGGTGCACCGATTATTTTAATAGACTTTTTTAGAAGAAAAGTTAAACTGAAAAATGAAATATTTATTGCAATGATAATACTTTTGCTTGCAAATATATTATCTTTAATTAATACTACTGAAAATACTTTTCATTTAGGATTAGTTGGTGTTGCTCAAAATATTGCTTTTTGTGCTTTGTTTTTGTATTTTTATAATACTAATGATAAAGATATTAATATTTACATATCTAAAAATGCATTAGCATTAGGAATAGCAATTGCTCTTGAATTTATTTTATATATTATTACATATCAAGATGATATTCTTGGTAAAGATATTGAATTAGGTTGGGGGATATCAAATTCTATTGCGATGGTTTTATTATTAGTTATTCCGTTAACTATTTATTTATATTCCCAATATCAAAAACATAACTTTATTTTATTTTTTGTAATGATTGATATATTGTTAGTTATATTGATGTTAAGTAAAGGTGCTTACTTATCGCTTGGATTAGTATTCTTTCCAATTTTTGCTTTTGTGTTTTTCTTTATTAAAAATCGAAAAAAGTTTATAATTGATTTAATATTTTCTGGTTTGATTTTTATTGTTATGTTAATATTTATATTTCGATTTGATATTCTTGCGATTGGAATCCGTGAATATATGGAAAGAATGGATGGTAGGGGCTGGTTTAATGATCCAGCAAGAGTTAAGATATATAAATATGGTTTTGAAGTATTTAAGAAATATCCAATTCTAGGTGCTGGATCATATAGTAATGGGTATAATCTTGTGACTGGTGGTTTTTCAGAAGTAATAAAACATTATCATAATTACATAATTCAAACCTTAGCAACTTTAGGTATAGTTGGATTATTAAGTTTTGGATATTATATATTTGTTATTATCAAAAGTTGTATTAAGAAAAATATTTATAATATTTTAGTTTTATTTGCAATTATTGCAATGCTTATCCATGGATTAGTAGATAATACTTGGCATAATCCTATAATCATGGTTATCGTTACTATTTATATCGTTGGGGTAAGCAAAAACAAGGAATCTAGTTATGACTAGATTTTTCTTAATTTATGGAAACCAGAAATATTTTATTATTATTAGTGCAATAAAGACAAATCTTTGGTATAATAATATAGTTAATGAGGTGAAGACATGAAGAAAATATATGTACTTGTATTATTATTAATTTGCACTCCTCTTCTTGTTAGTTGCAAATCTAAAGAATATGATTTTGTAAAGATAAATTTAGGATATGTTTTTAGTATTTCACCTGAAGTTATAATTGTAGATACTAAAGATAGACTAACAAATGATGCTGTTTCAAAATTAAGTTCTGATTTACGTGAGATTGTTACAGAGCTTGATGAAACATACGATGTTATTGATAATGAGGATGGCTTAATTAGCAAAATAAATCAAAATGCAGGTGTCGCACCTGTTAAGGTTAATGATGAAGTTATTATGATATTAAAAACAGCAGTTGATGTTAGTGAAAAGACGAAAATAGATGACAATGCGTTATATGATATTTCTGTATATCCTGTATGGGATTTATGGAATTTTGATACGGGTAATTATCAAGAAGAAGCAGAAATACCAACACAAGAAGAGATAAATGCAGCACTTCCACTTGTAGGATATGATAAAATAATAATTGATGAAGAAAATAAAACTGTTTTTCTAAAAGAAAAAGGTATGAAGATAGATTTAGGATCGATTGTTAAGGGATATGCGTGCGATAAAATAAAAGAATATTTACTTTCAGTAAACTATCAAAATGCTTTGATTAATGTTGGTGGAAATATAATGACGATGGGTCATGATTATTATGATAAGTACTTTGAGGATAGTCCTTGGAGAGTAAAGATATCAACACCTTATTTTGTTTATAATCCATTTGATCCAAAATCACAATTACAATATTTTGTTGGTACGTTTTACTATCATGATATTACAGTTGTTTCAAGTGGTGTATATGAAAGATATATTGTAAACGATGGTAAAGAATATCACCATATACTTAATCCGAAAACAGGTTATCCAGTTGATAGTGGATTAATATCTATTTCGATTGTTACTGATGATTCTATGAAAGCTGATGCCCTATCAACAGCTGTCTTTTGTATGGGGCTTGAACGCGGAGTAGAATATATAAATACACTTGAAAATGTAGAAGCGGTATTTATTACTGATAATAAAGAAGTATATATTACAAAAGGATTAGAAGATAACTTTATTTTTAATAATGAAATAGAAGAGTTAGGATATACATATAAAGGAGTAAAAAATGGAACTAGTAATTAAAGATCTCCATGCACAAGTTGATAACAAAGAAATAATTAAAGGTCTTGACTTAACAATCAAGACTGGAGAAATACATGCTATTATGGGCCCAAATGGTACTGGTAAATCAACACTTGCTGCTATTATTATGGGTGACCCGAAATATGAAGTAACTAAAGGAACAATTACTTTAAATGGTGAAAATGTTCTAGAGATGAGCGTTGATGAAAGAAGTAGAAAAGGAATTTTCCTTGCAATGCAATATCCAAATGAAATAGCAGGAATTACGAATGCAGATTTTATAAAATCAGCAATGCAAGCACGTCTAGAAGATGGAAAACATATATCACTATTTAAATTTGTTCGCGAAATGGACAAAGCAGTTAGGGAACTAAAAATGGATCCAGACCTTCCTCATCGTTATGTTAATGAAGGATTTTCTGGTGGCGAAAAGAAAAGAAATGAAATCTTGCAAATGAAGATGCTAAAACCTCATTTTGCAATTTTAGATGAAATCGATTCAGGTTTAGATGTAGACGCATTAAAAATAGTAGGTGAAAATGTTGATAATATGCGTAGCGATAGTTTTGCTGCATTAGTTATTACTCATTACCAACGACTACTTGATTATATTAATGTAGATTATGTTCATATTATGATTGATGGAAGAATAGTGCGTAGTGGCGGCAAAGAAATCATTGAACGAGTTGATGCTGAAGGTTATGATTGGATTAAAAATGAATTAGGAATCGAAGAAGAATTTGAAGCAACAAGAAGAATTGTTCTAGGTAGTTGTGCAGCAAAGGTAGAAAAATGAAATTTCAAGAAGAAATAAGCAAGGCATTAACTTTAGTCAATGAAGACGAAAAATATATTATTTTCATCGATGGTAAAGCGGTAAGAACTAATCTTGAAGATGATGATTGTATAATAACTGTTAATAATGCTTTTGATGGAAATGATTATTATAACCGAAAACGTGATTCAAAAGAAATTGACATATTAGAACATATTGATTATGCTTCCACAATCCTAATTGGTAAAAATCTTAATTTAAAAATAATTCATTTAAATGACACAAAGAAGTATGTTGGTTATAATATAATAGTAAAGAATAATAAAAAAGTTAATATTACTAATATTTATTATGCAATTAAAAATGGAGTAAAATTTTTATTTGAACTTTTATGTGAGAAAAATAGTCACGTTAACTTAAAAACATTTACTAATTGTTCTAATGTTGTAGATATAATTGCAAATACATATTGTCTGGAAAATGCATATATTACTTTAGATGATTTATTTTTAAATAATGATCAAAGTAATCATCTTGCTAATGTGTTTTTAATTAGTAAAAATGCTGAAGCAAAAATGACTAATGTTATTGTGAATAGTTCAAGTAAAGAACAAGGATTTGATTACAATATTTATCATATCGAAGGTAGCACAACATCAAAAATAAATAATTTTGGAATTAGTCACAATAACTCCGTTATTAAGTTAAATAATAAAGGTAAAATTTTTAAAAATGCAATTGCTAGTAACTTGTCACAACAAACTAAAGGAATTATTCTTGATTTGTATTCACATATTTCCGCAAACCCAATTCTTGAAATTGAAGAAAATGATGTGATGGCAAATCACGGTGCTTCAATTGGTGCTATTGATGAAAAAGATTTATACTATTTAATGAGTAGAGGGCTAACAAGAGAAGATAGTGAAGCATTACTAGTTGCTGCTTTTATTGCACCATATTTTAGGCACTTACAAGATGAGAAATTAGAAAGATATATTTTTGATGAGGTTAATAAAAAACTTTATGGATAAAGGAGGGATTACTACGGATGCTTTAAGCCTACGCAAAGATTTTCCTATATATAAAAATCATCCAGATTTAGTATATTTAGATAACTCCGCAACTTCATTAACACCACAAATAGTTCTTGATCGTATGAATGACTATTATACAAATTATAATGCGAATATTAATCGTGGTGTATATCACATGAGCTTTAAAGCAACTGATGAATATGAAAAAGCTCGTGAAAAGGTAGCTAAATTTATTAATAGTAAAGATAATGAAGTTATCTTTACAAAAAGTACAACTGATTCTTTAAATAAAGTATGCTACATGTATAAGAAATTTTTAAAACCTAATGATCAAGTTATTGTAACTGAACTAGAACATCATAGTTCTGTTTTACCATGGCAAGTTGCGAGTAAAGAGTTGAACTTAGAATTAACTTATATCCCTCTTGATCGTGATGGTAGAATAACCGTTGAAAACTTTAAAAAGGTTATTACTGAACGCGCTAAAGTTCTAGCAATTACATATGTTTCAAATGTTATGGGGTATGTTACTCCACTTGAAGAAATTATTAAAATTGCTCACGACAATAACATGATTGTTATTGTTGATGCTGCTCAAGCAATTCCTCATATTAAAGTAGATGTTAGAAAGCTTGATTGTGATTTTCTTGCTTTTTCCGGTCATAAAATGTTAGGACCAACAGGAATTGGCATATTATACGGAAAAGAAAAAATCCTAAAAAGCTTACAGCCTGTTGATTTTGGTGGCGATATGAATGAGGAAGTTAACTTGTATGATGTAGAAATTAAACCTATTCCTCATTGCTTTGAAGCTGGAACACCAGCGATTGCGGAAGCAATTGGATTAGGGGCTGCTATAGATTATCTTGAAATGCTTAATTATGAAAAAATTTTAGATCATGAGAAAAAGCTCCACAAATATGCTTTAGATAAACTATCTAAAATTGAAAATGTTGTAATTTATAATCCTACTGCTGATATAGGAGTTATAAGTTTCAATATTGAAAATCTCCATCCACATGATGCGTCATCACTATTTGATGAACGAATGATATGTGTTCGTGCAGGACATCATTGTGCACAACTTATAACTAAATGGCTTAAGTGTACCGGTACCATAAGAGCATCATTTTATATTTATAATACATATGAAGATGTAGATAAGTTTGTTGATGCGGTTAGGGATACCGTTGACTTTTTTAAGAAGTTTGAGGTTTGATGATTATGAATTTAGAAGTATTATATCGACAAGTAATAATGGATCATTATAAAAATCCTCGTCATAAGGGATTAAAAGGTTATCCAAATGTTCACTTACGAAATCCTTCTTGTGGGGATGATGTTACTGTAGAAGCAAAAATTGAAAATGAAGTATTAAAAGATGTTAACCATGAGGGTAGTGGTTGTTCAATATGTTGCTCTAGTGCATCAGTTTTATGTGAACTAATGACAGGTAAAACTATTACAGAAGCACAAGAAATAATAAATAATTACTACCGAATGATTAAAGGTGAAGAGATAGATAATGAAGAATGCCTTGAAGAAGCTTTAGTATATCAAGGTGTAAGTAAGTTTCCAGCACGTATTAAATGTGCTACTATTTCTTGGAAAGCTTTAGAAGACTTGATAGGAGAAGCAAAAAGTGAAGGAAAATAATTCAATTAATGAAATAATTGGTGAATATAAATATGGTTTTGTTACTAAACACAAACCGCTTGTAGATACAGGTAAGGGATTAAACGAAGATGTAGTCAGGGCTATTTCCAAATATAAAAATGAACCTAATTGGATGCTTGAATATCGTCTTAAAGCATATAAAAAGTTTATGGAATTCCCAATGCCTAATTTTGGACCAAATCTAGACTTTATTAACTTTGATGATTATACATATTATATTAAAGCAAGTGATAAAGTTGAAAAAAGTTGGGAAGATGTTCCTGAGGAAATTAAAGAAACTTTTGATAAACTTGGAATTCCAGAAGCAGAAAGAAAATTCCTTGCTGGTGTATCAACACAATTTGAGTCGGAAGTAGTATACCATTCCACAATCCAAGAACTTGAAAGCAAAGGTGTTATTTTTACTGATACTGATACAGCAGTTCGGAAGTACCCTGAACTTGTAAAAGAGTATTTTGGAACAGTAGTTCCTTATGATGATAATAAGTTTGCAGCATTAAACACTGCAGTATGGAGTGGTGGTTCATTTATTTATGTTCCGAAAGGAGTAAAACTTGATAAACCATTACAATCATATTTCCGAATTAATTCCCAACAAATGGGGCAATTTGAACGAACACTTATTATCGTTGATGAAGGAGCTAGCGTTCATTATGTAGAGGGGTGTACAGCTCCAATTTATTCTAAAGATTCTTTACATGCTGCGGTTGTTGAGATATATATTAAAGATGGTGGTTATTGCCGCTATTCCACAATCCAAAATTGGAGCAATAATATTGTAAACCTTGTTACGAAAAGAGCTTTATGTAAAAGTAGGGCAACGATGGAATGGATTGATGGAAATATTGGTTCCGGAATAAATATGAAATATCCTGCATGTATCCTAGCTGGTGAAGGTGCTCGTGGATATACAGTTTCTATTGCCTTTGCATCAAAAGGACAACATCAAGACTCCGGAGCAAAAATGATTCATTTAGCTCCGAATACTTCCTCAACTATTATTTCAAAATCGATATGTAGGGGTGGAGGAATAGTCAATTATCGTGGTGCAGTAAAGCATTTAAAAAATGCCGTAGGTGCTAGAAGCCGTATTGAATGTGATACAATTATGTTAGATAATATATCTAATAGTGATACAATTCCTTTTAATATTGTTCAGAATCAAAAATCACGAATCGAACATGAAGCTACGGTTTCAAAAATTAGTGATGAACAACTCTTTTATTTAATGAGTCGTGGAATCCCAGAAGAAGATGCTCTGCAAATGATCGTCATGGGCTTTATCGAACCGTTTGCGAAGGAATTACCAATGGAATATGCAGTAGAGTTAAATCAATTAATTAAACTTGAAATGAAAGATTCAATAGGATAAAACCTACTGAATCTTTTTTATTGTCTTTTAATTATTATCAAAAAATAGTATAATAAAAATAGGTGAATAAAATGATCGTACTAGAGAATGTATTACTAAAAAATTATAAAATAAATTTAGAACTAGATAGTAATCGAGTTGGGATATTTTCACGTGACTCATATCTTACAGAAGAACTTCTATTAATACTGGCTGGAATCATTAAACCTAAAGGGAAATGTATGTTTAATGGTGAAGAAGTGTATGATAATGATAAATATTTTAAATCAAGGATTTACATTGACTGTAAAGAAAGTTATTTAAAAACGTTAAATGTGAATACGATAGCAAGTAGTATTAAAAATAAGTTCCAAAAAAACATTAATGAAATAAAATTGAAAAAACATATTGATACATTAAAAATCCGTGGAGAGTGCGAAATATCATTTGCCTTTGAATATGATTTTACCCCTACGGGCAATACATTAATTAATTTAAGTCTTGCACTTTCTTTAGATGATGCTTTGATTATTAATAATCCTACTATTAATTTACTTAGATTATCTGATATTAATTATATATATAGTCAATTTCAAAAACGTGAGGGATTACTCATTTTTGGACTTAATTCATTAATTGATATGAAACATTTTTTTGATCGAATTATATGTTTTACTGATTATAAGGAAGTTAGGGTAATTAATCCTTTAGTAGACTCACTTTTATTAATTGATAGATGTGATATTATCGATGATTATAAATTATTTAATACGAAAGATGGGAGAATAATTACATTAAACCTTCCTTTAGAAACTAGTAAAAGGTTACAAAAGCAGAAGATTAGAATTGAAAGGATAAGTATTTATGAAATTGAAAACTATTTACCAAAATGAGATATTAGCGATAGTTTTTAATTTGTGCTTAGCATTAGGAGCATTATTTATAGCAGTTGCATTAAATGATGATTATAATCAAATTAATTTCATATACTTTCTTTACTTACTGTTTGGGATTGCGATATTTGCTTTAGGTTATTTGGAAATGGCAAATCTAACAGTTTTAGGTATGGGTGTTACTAGGTTTTCTATATTTAAAAAATTCAACTTAACAATTTTAATAATGCTTATATCGCTTTTAGCACTATCTTTTTATTATGATTTATTAATAGTTTTATCTGAAAAAGAATTACAAAGAGTAAATATTAGTTTAATTATATTTTTAAGTTTTGTAATTTTATTTTTAGGACAAGTTGGAATGTTATTTGCTAATTTAAGAGTAGATAAATATATTGGTGCATTTTTCTGCTTTATTATTATTAGCGGTACTATATTTGAAATAAGATCTATTATTACAATAAAATTTATTAATATTATTTTAGGAGCTTTAAGCATAATATTAATATTTATTAATTATGGACTAATTAAAAACATTAAACTCCAAAACTATTTTTAAAGTATTAAAGAATTTTTCTTCTCATATAATTTTAAGAGGAGAGAATATGTATTTTACATTTCGTGATTTAAAAGTATATTATAATGTTGTAGGTAATGGTGAAACTTTAGTATTTCTTCATGGATGGGGGGTTAGCAGTAGTACATTTGATGATGTAATTAATGAACTAAAAAATTATTATCAAATCGTTACTATTGACTTTAGTGGATTTGGATTAAGCGAGGAGCCGAAAACACCATTCACATTACATGATTATGTAGAAGAGTTTAAGGCTTTGATAGAATATTTAAACTTACAAAATATCACAATTGTTGCTCATTCTTTTGGTGGGAGAGTAGCTATTTCTTATTGTAATAAGTATGATGTAAAAAAGTTAATATTAGTAGATAGTGCTGGAATAAGACGCTTAAGTCTTAAGACGCTTTATAAAATATATCGTTATAAATTATTAAAACTAATTTATTATGTTTTTTCTAAAAAGAAGCTAGAAAAGTTAAAAGTTAAATCTGGAAGTTCTGATTATCAAAAAGCATCTATAATCATGAAACAAACAATGAGTAAGGTTATTAAAGTTAATTTGAAAAAGGAAATTAAAAATCTTGATTGTAAATTATTAATTTTCTGGGGATATTATGATACCGTAACTCCAATAAAAGATGCGCTATTTATCCAGAAACACAATTCAAATGCAAGGTTAATCATATTTTTCCATAGTGGACACTTTCCTTATATCGATGAAAAAAATAAATTTATAAAAGCAATTATTAGTGGAGGCTTAAATGAGTGATGTTATAAAGTTTATAATTGAAGATATAGCATTATTATTTAGTGCATTGTTTTTAATTTATTTAGTATATCATGATGTTAAATATTATCAAGATAGTGGATATAAAAATTTTGGTAAATTTATACTCAAATTTTATCGTAAACATTATT
>DUOT01000099.1 GCA_012838705.1 Acholeplasmataceae bacterium | reverse complement strand
TTTTATTTTAAAATATTATTCAAGATTTGGCATAAATGGAGGCTCCAGTCAGATTCGAACTGACGATCTGGGTGTTGCAGACCCGTGCCTTAGCCACTTGGCTATGGAGCCATACCATGCATAAAACATTATACCATATTTTTCGTTATTGTAAAGAGAAAATGAATAATTCCAATTGAAAAATTGGAATTATTCTGCATTATCTATTTCATTTATTAATTTTTGTTGATTCTTTTTAAATACTTTATCAGCATACTCTTCTCCAAACTTTTTCCTCACAATATTATATGCTTGAAGAAGATTTATGTTTCTTTTTTTAGGATCATGACAATCAGAAGATACATAATCAACTAAATCATTTCTCATTAATTCAAAGACAAACTTTTTTATTTTCTTCCCATGACTACCCAAAATAGAAGATGAATTGACTTGAATTTGTGCATTTTCTTTTATTAGTTTTACATCACTAGATTTTAATGATTTATATCTTTCTGGATGTGCTAATATCGGTCTAAATCCTTTTGCACGAATATTATATAATGCTTCTTCAATATCTAATTCAGTCTTTAATGGAAATTCAATAATGCAATATTTTGAATTATTTACGGTTATTAGTTGATCATTTACTAATTGCTGATAAGTTTTATCATGGTAGAAAATTTCTCCACCCAAATATACTTTTACTCCTAAATCTTTTATCTTATCAACAAATTCATTAAATCGTTTTTCGATTTCTTCTTTGCCGATATATTTTGAACTATTTGTAATTATATGGGGTGTAAGAATTACGTGGGTGACTCCTTGTTCTTTTGCTTGTTTTAAAAGCTCAATAGATTTTTCAAAACTATCGGAACCATCATCCACATTAGGTAATATATGTGTATGGATATCTATCATTTAACCCCTCCCATACATTATTGATCGTCAGTATAATAATATTTATAACTGTATTTTGAATATTTATCTCTCACTGATTGTAATACTAATCCAATAATATTGACATTAATATTTTCTAATTGTTTGATTGATTCCTTTACAAAAGATTTTTTTGTTCTTTCTGCTTCAACAACAAATAAAAGTCCATCACATAAACTGCTTACAACTAATGGATCGACAACTGCAGAGACTGGTGGAGTGTCTACAATTATATAATCATATTTTTCGCGCAGTGAATTTATTAATTCTGCTAGTTTTTCTGATTCTAAAATTTTAGTTGGATACGGTGTTTTACTACCTGATAAAATAATATCAACATTATAGTTAGTTTTTTTGATTAGTTGATTAGCGCCTATCTTTCCTGCAGCATAATCAACTATACCATTTTCATTAGGTTGATTAAAGTTACGATGAACTTTTGGACGTCTAATGTCTAAATCGATTACTAATACTTTTTTATCTTTGCGTGCATAAGAATATGCTAAGTTAACAGCAACTGTAGTCTTACCTTCATCTTGTAAAGATGAAGTAACTTGGATAACTTGTAATTTCTTATCTACAGATGATAAATTAATATTTACTTGTAATTTTTCAAATGCCTCAAGAACATTTAAGTCTTCAACAATCCCTTTTAATCTTAATGTTTTCTTTCTTGCCATTTTTAATTCTCCTTATCATCTATAATTGGTATAATACCTATTACTTTATATTCAGGGATTAGTAATTCTAATTCTTTTTTATTGCGAACAGTAGTTTTGGTTGCTTCAAGTAATAACGCAGCACCAACACCTACTATTCCACCAAGTAAAAGACTAATAATAATATTTAATGGTTTATTAGGAGATGCATAAGTTCCTCTCTCTGCAACCCCAATTGGAACAATCGTATTTCTAAGTGATCCTAAATTTTCATTAGCATATGTGATCGTATTATCTATAATTGTATTTACAACATCCCGAGATAATACTGGATCTGTACTTTCATATGAAACATTTATGAAAAAGCTATTTGAATCAAATTTAACAGATAAGTTTTTCCTAAAATCTCCTACGGAAACATCTAGATTCAAATCAGAAATCGTCTCTTTAATAATCACATCTTTTTTAAATAATTCTGATACAGATTGAATTATTCTTAAAGTTGTTGTAATGTCATAATCAGTAGGTTTCTCTCCACCTTCGTCTGTACGATCAATTTGAACAAATACATCTGCATTAGATTTATAAGTCGGCTCAACAAATCTAAATGTATAGATAGTACCAACAATTAAAAATGCAACTGTAATAGCAATGATTAAGAAAATGTTTCTCATTAGCATGTTAAATAGATCGACAAGTGTTATTCCATGTTCAACATTTTGATATTCTTCTTGCATAATAATTTCCCTTTCAAATCAATATTTTAAAGATTTTTACTTTTCTACATTATATCACAAAATTATTTACAATGCAATGTAAAATGTATAAAAGTGGGCATTTTACCCACTTTTACACTTTCTTAAATTTTTCAACATCAACTACAAACATAGTAGCACCACCGACATTTACTTCAATTGGAATAGTATCCATCATTCCAAATTCACTTGCATAAGTATTTGGAACCACTTCTTTACGATTTTTAGAAAATTCAGATATTATTTCAATAGCTTGATCAACATCACTATCTCTAGTCCCTATCATTAAAGTCGTATTTCCACTTCGTAAAAATCCACCCGTAGAAGCTAATTTTGTTACAAAAAACTTATGTCTTATTAATTCTTTCATAACAGTTGGTGCATCATCTTTAGAAACAATAGCTATTATTAATTTCAATTATTTATCACTCTCCTTTAGAATGATTTATAAAATCATCTTTATAACATTTATTTGTGCTACTAGTATATTATAAGCCTCTTTTCTTGTTTTCGGATCAGAATAATCCGCTTGATTGAAGAATTCATATCCAATTATGTTGTTAAAGATGCTTGCAATTGATTCTTTGAACACTCTCGAAACTACCATTGCCTTAGCAAAGTCTTCAATTGTATCATCAGTTAATTCTTTTAGATTAGTTGAACCAAGATCGTTATAATTTATTCCTGCTTGACTCATTATATATAATGATTCTAAGAATGATTGTAAATCATATGATTGTTCATCAAATGTATCTGGGTCATAATCAGTTATTATTTCTTTCTTGTACCATTTATAACCATCATCAGGTTCATTAAGTCCTTCGATATTATCAGCAATTTCCGCAGCTAATGGTGCAATAATATGTTCAAGAACAACTGAATCAAGAATAGTTGCAAAATCACTTGAAATTAAGTTAAAGTCTTCATCGTGATTAACATTTAATTCTAATGCGAGAATATCGTCAATTACGATTTCCCCTAAATCTGTATAATCTTTTCCTCCAAGTATTAACTTAATACCCTTTAAAAACTTACCTAATTCATTGAGTTCAATTAGGTTATTCTCATCATCATATTGATTATACCATGCTTCTCGATTCTCATCGTCAACTAATGAACGATTTTTAAGGTCAACGTCAGGTACAGAATGAATAGCATCTTTATTATCAAGAATCTTAGCAACAATAGTTTCAGACAATACTAAAGACCTAAGAACAATTTCTTGAATATCATCATCGAAGATCTTTTCTAAACCAAAGTCCATTGTTGCAAATGTTCCACCCTCATCAAGAATTGCATCTACTGCATCTAACATTCTTGCAATTTCACCTTGTTTGATAAGTTCATATTCTTTATTAGTAGTATTCCATTGATATACATTATACCAAGGGCTACGGTCATCACTATTACTCATTGATCTACCTTGAAGATCATTTAGTGGAACATTAATAACATTTGCATCTTCTTCTATAATCTTCTTAACAATAGTTTCAGAAAATACATACGATTTTAAAACTGTAGTTTGTTTTGTCTTATCAAATAGAACGTCAATTTCAAAATTAATGTTTGCGAAATTTCCACCATTTGTAATTACTTTTGCAGCATTTAGTAAATTAGCAATTTCATTACGTTTAACTAACTCACCTTCATTATATTGATTAAACCATTTACTACGGTCTCCATCTTCTAATGCATTTAAGTAATTTGTTGATGGGATTTCAAGTATACCATTTAGATTTGCCTCTTCAAAAACTTTCTGAACAATTGTTTCTGAGATTACATAAGATTTTAAAATTGTATCTTGTTTCACTTCATCAAACGCAGCACTTAAATCAAAGGTCATATTTGCAAAAGTTGCATCGTCCCCTAATAATAATCTTGCTGCTTCTAATAGATTAGCAATTTCATTTCTTTCAACTAATACTTCATCATTATATTTATTATACCACTTCTCACGATCTAAGCTTTCACTATCCTCAACATAATTTAATGGTATATGTAATGATCCATTCTTTTCTTCTTCAAATATCTTTTGTACAATAGTTTCCGAAATAACCAAAGATTTTAAAATTTCTTTTTGTTTTATATCATCAAATGC
>DUOT01000173.1 GCA_012838705.1 Acholeplasmataceae bacterium | reverse complement strand
CGGGTACAAAATACGTAAACACTCTAGGTGAATGGAATCTAACCTATCAAGAAGCCACAAGGTCTGGCTCTAGGGCCCCGATAATCGAAGGAACGACTGACGCCTACGAGGTCTATGGTTCAAGACAGTTCACGATAGACAACTCTTTGTCGCCGAACATTTTCATCGACGAAGACTTCTACTACAACGAAGATCAGATGTGGCACTTGCCAATCAGGAATGGAAGAATAGATATCAACGACATGCTAAGCAAAGAGAAAAGGCAGTATTACATTCCTGAATTTGGCTTACAGGCCTTCGATCCAGAGCTCGGCTTACCCTATATGACCAAAATCAAGGAACAGGCCGAATTCGTTGACAACAGAGTGGTGCGAGTGCCAGATGCACCACTAAAGGTTATTCTTGAAAATGGGCAACCAAATAATCTCAAGGTATACCAAAACAATGTAGAGGTTCCTGTTCTGGATTGGGACATTCACAAAGGAGAAATATATCTAGGAAGAGACGTTGAGTACAACGACACACTTCACGCAGATTATTCCTTTGAACAGCGAAGCTTTGTCTACAAGGGCTTTGCCGATGTTGTTGATGAATCCATTGAATTTTACCACTTAGATTTAAACCCCCTCCCAGGTCATACCTACACAGACCTGCAAACAAAAGCGGAGTGCCCGTCTTCTGAACTTCTAAACAAGGCAATATATCTCTACATCATGCCAGCCTACATCCAAAACCAACATGGTGAAACCCTAGTTCAAGACGATTCCTCTGTCATCCGCCATGCAATCTATCCCAAAGAAACCAGCGAAACAACGGTTAGAGAAAACCTTCCTCAAGGTGCGTTCTTGCTAGGGAAGGTTCTTATCACGCCCACAATTGTGCCATCAGACGCTATCGTTCTCGACTCACGAATGAGAGGCGGGGGAGTAGCAGAAGATGTTTCTCTTGACGCCCTAAAGCTTCTCAACGAAGAAGCAACGTACTTTTGGGATATAGGCTCATGGGATGGAACTCCATATCCAAGCAATGGCGTTGTTGTTTTAACGCTTCCGCAAGACGTATTGCGCAGAAGCAGTGAAGACAGAGGACTGTACGAAGAAGAAATCCGCAATCTGATTAAAAACTACGTCGCATTTGGGGTGCATGTGATTATCCGTTACAAATAGGAGGCGTACAAATGAACTTCCAGGAATTAATTACTCCTAATGGTTTTTTTATCACTAACTTTGGTGATGGAAAAACAATTGAGCTACAGTGGTCTGTGATAGATAAGGATCATGTAAAATACTTCACCCTCCAACATTATGATCGGCATACGAAGAAGTGGAAGCCCTATGACGGCTTCCACGGCCTAGTGCAACCCTGGCTCGTAGAAAGAGATAGTACGCCAACACAGAAGTTATCTGTAGAGATCCCAAACGACCAGGGGCAACATTCGTTCAGAGTAAGCGCAACATCTCATGATGGGCATACAACTGAATGGGTCACAGCCTCTGTAAACATCACTGGAGATATTGAAAGCACCGAAAGTGATAAGTATTGGGTTCGCAATGGTCTTCGTGTAAATCATCTTGAAGGCACTAGGTTTGTAGTAGAAACTGGTATTGCCTATATGGGTGGAATAAGACAAGCACTATACGAGGACAGATATGTCGATATTAATACTGGCGCAGGGGAATACATTATCTTTATTAGTAGGAACGGCACTGTTAGCTCAATGCCTGGAAGAACTACCCCTCCCGAATCAATACGTCTAGCTAATGTTACAATTGGCACTAATGGAGATGTAACCGAACTTATTGATACCAGGTTTTTGTGGGCTCCAGATGACTTCCAGGTTTCGTGGAGTCAGTCATCACTGCCCACAATTACTAATGTAATCACCTGGCAAAAGTACGAAGAACTCAATCTACAAGGCTTCAAAATTCTTCGTGGAACCATTAATGGTCAATACGATACTATTTTCACAGTAGATAAGATGGCCTCAGAATTCATTGACAACAATGCATTAGTTCCTGGGCGCACATATTACTACTCCATTAGGGCGTATGATTGGTCTAACAATGAATCCCCAATACTTGATCCTCCGATTGAAATAGTTGCTGGAGAAGATAATTCAGTCGGCCCATCTACACCAACAGGGCTGAGGGTTCAGTATTATTATGACGACAGGCTTCTAAGACTTGGTGTTAAAGTCGCCTGGGATCCTCCGCCAGCAGACGAACAAATCGACCATTATATCCTGCTCTTGGGTGATACACTTGACAATCTGCTTTTTACCCAGCCAGGAACCATAAGCACCCATGAGGGCTACAACCTTAGAACGAGCGAGTTCGTTCTCGGAAGAAGATACATCTACGCCGTTCGTGCCGTAGACAAATATGGTAGAAAATCAGAACCATCTACAGCATTTGAGTTTCCGTACATGCTTGACACTAGACCAAAAGCTCCTGTTTGGGCTGACCCTATGTACACAACCAAAGGTGGTCTAGGGCAAGCATCTGAAATAACCTTAAGATGGCATCAGGTAAAAGACAACGAAGACGGTAGTGATGCAACCGATTTATTCTCCTATATGGTTGAAACCATTCATCCAGATGGCGAAATAACAACCTCCTATCCTAAGCTCGAAACCAATGACGAAGGAATTGTAGAATACACTGTCGGAGACCTTTACGGGGGTTACGAATATAACTTTAGAGTTTGTGCCAGAGGATCGTTCGGCAACAACTCAGACTTTATCGAAAGTGGCCCGATAGTTGCTGGCAACACCCATGTCCCTAAAACACCAGTGATTACCAGTCTTGAATCTCTGGCAACAGAAGAAAGTTTCAACTCGGATTACGTTAAAATGACATGGCAGTTCGACCACGAAGGATTAGGAACAGAGGACATAACGTTTTTAATCTACCGAGGGGCCAGCGATACCACATTAGATGTAATAGACGCCCTATCTGGTGGCATATATGAGTGGGAAGACCATTCTGTTAGCAGAGGGCAAACGCACTACTATGGCATTGTGGCTGCAAATGGTGATGGCAATAGATCGCCAATGACAACACCAATCTCTATTAGAGTTGGTGACTACGAGGCCCCTCAGCCACCACGCTGGGTAGATAGCCCAACCAGTGAAATGACCCTATTCAACAATGAATGGGTAGGAGTAAACACTCTGCACTTGATCCCGCCAATGAGTGGGCTAGAAAAGAACCTTGATGTCTATGTGGTTGAGGCATCTACGAAAAACGATGGAAGATTCGTTGAGGTTGGCAGAATCCCACGAAACGAAATCCTGGAACTGCCAGAATATGATGCTGAGCCAAACCGTCAGTCCGAAGGCGTAATCACTTTCGAACACTTCGGAGCAAGTTATGGTGAGACTTGGTATTACAGAGCGTTCGCTAGAAGCAAGAACTCACTAGAAAGTCCAAGAACTTCTGTTATCTCCGTTGTTACTGGGGAGTCAGAGCCAGCACTAAATGCCCCTGTGGTTGAGGCAATGAACACTTACTCCATTGAGAACAAGACCGCAGGAATTAATCTGTCGTGGAACGATGTCGAAGGAGCAGAAAGATATATAGTTTTTCGCTCTGAAAACGGCTCGTATTTTGTCGAGCTAGCAACAACCAGCAACATATCTTTTTCAGACAACAATCTCGACAATGGCAGAATGTACTGGTACAGAATTGTTGCGGTGTCGCCATTTGGACAAAGAAGCGAGCCAGGAGAGGTATCTCTATCTGCTGGTAAAACATTCGCTCCTAAAGCTCCTAGAAAGAAAGACAATCCTGTAGTCGACCTAGGCAACAACCAAAGCATATTCGTTGATTTAAATTGGCTAACGCCACTCGATGTACTAGGAGATTACGAAGATGCATCTGTTGAGTCCTATAATATATACAGGGCTTCAGAAATGGCTCCGACATACTTCAGCCTTATCGGAAGCACAAACGATACAGATTTCATAGATGCTAGCGTGCTATTCTACGGAGTAGAGTACACTTACCTCATTAAAGCAGTAGATGTTTTCGGTAACGAAGGCGACCCACTTGAGCTTAGCGTTAGAATCGAAGACACAAGTTCTATTCTAGAGGTTGCTATTCATGAGCCTCATCTGACGTACACAAATGATGGCAGATATAGCGTAACAATTACTTGGTCTGAGTCTGAAGCACAGAACTTTGAAAGATATGAAGTCTGGGGTGGCAGAGAAGGGGATTTAAGATTCCTGACCTCTATTTCCAATAAGTCTTCGACCACATTTACAGACACAGGACTGCTTCCTCTAAAGAATGGCGATACGCCATATATCTATGGAGTAATCGTCTACAACTCATACGGGGTAAGTTCGGCCTTATCTTTGTCTGAGGCTATTAGGCCAATTTTCGATACAAAACCTGCAAACGTAGATCCATCTACATTTAGATTTGGCGCAGGTTATCGCTCTATTTTAATTAGTTTTGATGAAGTTACTGAAGATGAAAACGGCAACATGATGAATTTCCTAGACTCTTATGAGCTAGTGGCAGGAAATACTCCTGATTTCGATATAGATGCCGTACCTTCAGAATTAAGATTCACATCCCGAATAGCAAGCTTCCAGCACCTAGTTGAAAGCGATGATGATGAGTGGTTCTACGCTGTTAGGGTTCGCACAATACATGGAACCTACTCTGATTGGGTTTATTCTCACACCGAAGGCCCTGGAGCAAGATCTCTAGAGGAAGAGGCAGAGATTGAACCTATCGGCCCGCCATCCAATCCAGTGGTTGTAAACACAAGCTACATTCAATCTGCTTCCGATGGAAGCCGAAACTACTACATCACAATTGGATGGAGCTACGATAACTATCTACCCCATTTTAATCACTTCAACTTATACATGGATGGAACCCTGATCGCTAGAGTTAAAAATGCAACAGAGTACACAGTCAACAACCTCTTGCCAGGAACTAGCTATGTATTTGAGATAGAGGCGGAAGATATTTATGGTTCAGTTTCTAGCAAGGTTTCTACTGGAGAAGTTGCAACCGTCACTAAGCAAGGATTGCCTACTGCTCCAATAAACCCCAAGATTGTAACTGGAACTGGCTTGTTTGCACTATCCTGGGATCGAATTCTAGATAAAGACCTAGCCTATTATGAGTTAGAGTGTAGCGTCACAAAAGTTGCACCTGGTGGCACTAGAGAATGGAGCCCTTGGCAGGTTATCTACAATGGTAACTCTACCTCCTTCACTCATGGTGGCGACAGAGAAGAAGGTAAGCTAGACTACGATTCTTGGTATAGGTATCGTGTTCGCTCTGTTGATACATCTGGCAATTCATCTAGCTATGTAAGGTTTGCTGGAGACGACATTCAGCCAAAAAGATTTGGGCCTTCAGATGTCGCTTACGGCACTGTGATAGCAGACCACCTTAAATCTTATATAGTAGAAACACATCACATCCACACTGATGGCATTGATGCAGGACACGGAGCTATCAGAAATCTGCATGGTAAGTTCATCCAGGCAGACACGATTAACGCTCAGCACTTAAACATCAATCAAGGTGGCTACAACTACATCAGAAACTCTGCATTCTCCCTAACTAAGCTAGACTCTGATGAACTGACGGATTGGGATATAGTAGGAAACGCAAGTGCGACTGAAGTTGTCGATTGCATTGTAGATATTAAGCATGCTATTCATTGGAAGTCAAATGGGCAAGAACAAAGAGTTTCACAGCTCATAGACAAAACTAGCCTTCCAGGAATGAACGTTATAGCTTCAGCATACGTGAAAACTGCAGATGCTGAGGGCGTTAAAATGCAAGTCATGGTTGACGGCGTTGCTGTTAGCCAAGCAGATATTCCCGCTAACACACCGTGGATGCGCCTCATAGTAGAAGTTGAAATCCCTGCCAATATAGAGGAAAATGTAGAGCTCGTTTTCTTACAAGAGACAGGTGAAAATACTGACGGCGATGTGTGGATTACAGGTGTTCAATTAGAAGTTGGGGATGTTAGAACCGCATGGAACCCAAATCCCAACGAAACTTATTCCTCAGCAAACCAGGTTCAAATTAGCTCCGAAGGTCTTAAAATTACTGGTGGCAAGGCACGAATCACACTAAATGACAACATACTCATTGATAATACTGGTATTAAAGCTG
>DUOT01000098.1 GCA_012838705.1 Acholeplasmataceae bacterium | reverse complement strand
TTATTATAACGGAGGCTCACACTTTTTTCAAATAGTGTAAGTCATTAATATGGTAATTTTACCATATTTTTTGTTTCCTAACATTTTTTTCTTTACCCAAAACAAATTGACACTATCCTAAAATTTATTCTGGTTGACAATAATTATTAAATATAGTATAATAAAAAAGAATAAAATAAATCTAATATGTATCTTCGGGGCAAGGTGAAATTCCTGACCGGCAGTATAGTCTGCGAGTTCATTTTATGAACATGAATTGGTGAAATTCCAATACCGATAGTTAAAGTCTAGATGGGAGAAGAGTACCATTTTTATGGGGCTTTTTTTGCTTGCGAAGATGCAGGCATTTTTTTATTATAGGAGGAATTATGACTTTAAGTATTTTTAATTTTTTACGTGATTTATTATTTAATGAAAAGTTCGATCAAAATGGTAAAATGTTTTTAGAAACTAAACCGATTGTTAAGATAATAATAAGCATAATTTTAGTCATTGTTATTATTGTATTAACTGTTTACTCAGCAAAAAAAGAAAAAAGGTTATCAAATGGTAACAAACTAAAACAATTAACGTTTGTTTCGATTTTAGCTGGAATTTCATTTATATTATACTTTGTGAAGTTTAACTTACCATTTTTCATGAGTTTTCTTGATGTTCAAGTATCAAATGTTCCAGCATTGATTGGTGGTTTTCTATTTGGTCCGATTAGCGGGGTTATTATAGTAATTGTAAGAACATTGCTTAAACTTCCTATGACTTCTACAGCAGGTGTTGGAGAATTAGCAGATTTACTAATTGGTGCTGTTACAGTACTTGTTTCTTCGTTAATTTATCATAAAAACAAGACAAAGAAAAATGCGGTTAAAGCTTTGATTTGGGGAACTTTAGCTTGGATTGTAACTGCAACACTTATTAACTGGTTATTTATTGCTGACTTTTATATTTATACAATGTTTGATGGAAATCAGGCAATAATATATGGTGGTATTAATGCAATTGTAGGTTCTGAGATTGCAAATGAACAAAATTATATGTTCTATTATATATTTATAGGAATACTTCCTTTTAATTTGTTTTTATCAACATTAGTATCATTTGTTACTTTTGCTGTTTACAAACGAGTATCAAAATTTTTCCATGCATATATTGTGGAGAATACGACTAGTGAATTAGTGGAAAAAAACAATTGACAATAATAATAATATAAAGTATAATAATTTAGTGTGCTACAAATAAGTACAGCACTTAAATGTTTATTTATTTAAGAGTAACCAAAGGTGGAAGTGAGTAGTCAAGCTGGCTGGCGAAAACTTGTATTTACTATCTTAATAGATAAATGATTTAAGTCCTGCTTATAAAAGAAGGAGGAATGATTATGGCACGTTATACAGGTCCTGTATGGAAAATCTCAAGAAGATTAGGTTTTTCAATTTTAGGAACAGGCAAAGAATTTGCAACTGGAAAAAACGGTAAAGAAAGAAGAAGATATGCTCCAGGTCAACATGGACAACGTCGTCGAAAAATTTCTGAATATGGAACACAATTACAAGAGAAGCAAAAAGTTCGTTTCACTTATGGAATGAATGAAAAGCAATTTAAGAAATTTTTTGATATTTCAGGAAAAATGAAGGGTAACCGTGGTGACAACTTCATGATTCTACTAGAAACAAGATTAGATAATTTAGTATATCGTATCGGTTTCGCTTCTACAAGACGTCAAGCTCGTCAACTAGTTAACCATGGACATATTTTGGTTGATGGACAAAAAGTTGATATCCCATCTTATATTGTTAAGCCGGGACAAACAATATCAGTTAAAGAAAAATCACGCAAGTTAGCAATTGTTCAAGATGCACTTGCAGGCTTAGTAACACGAAAAGAATATATTTCTTTCGATGAACAAAAAATGGAAGGTACATTAACTCGTTTACCTGAAAGAAATGAATTTATGACTGATATTAATGAAACGTTGATCGTTGAGTTCTATAATCGTTAAAAAGGGTCTCTAAGATAGTTTATGGTTTTATGGTCAAAAACTAATATTTTCTAACGACGACCATAAAACATCTTACAAAAAACCATAAAATATCTTATGAAAAACCATAAAACATTTTAAGCAATAAAAAAGGCGGAAACATTCTTTACGAATAGTCCGCCTTTTTAGTTATGCACCTAATTTATATTACATCTTATATGCTCTATCTGGATCATTAGAATATAGTATTTTTGCTCTAAATGTATCAAAATCTTT
>DUOT01000097.1 GCA_012838705.1 Acholeplasmataceae bacterium | reverse complement strand
CTTCGGTCGCAATAAGGAGAGAATATAATTTTTCTTTTATAGAGAAGTTATCTCCAGACCAAATAGAAGTGATGAATCAAATTATTGATTTAAATCTGGAACACGAGCGAGAGTTAATACAATTATCATTCTGCGAGTCATCACTTTCTCCAAATGAAATTGGTATTAATAAATCAGCTCAACATTATTCGGAGGATCGTGGTCTGTTTCAGATCAACGATTACTTTCATCCAGAAGTTTCTGACGAGTGCGCTTTTGATATCGAATGTTCGGCTCGTTGGACTAATAAAATGATCGAGGATGGGAATGGCAATCAATGGACTTGCTGGAATAAACTAAAATTATTTAATTAAATAGTTTTGATTGATACTATTCAATAGTTCAATTATTACTATCAGTAAAAAAATGAGAATGAGAAAACCAGCTACTTTCACAGTATCTTTCTTAAGATTAGGAAGTGGCACAAAAGAAATCGAATTAGAGGCAGGTGCAACTGTTGCTGATTTACTTGACGAATTAGGATACACCTTAGGTGCTTCTGAAGTAGTATTCGTTGATGGTATTAGAGTTTCTGATATCAATAATGCTGTATTAGAGGATGGTGATTCAGTTACTATCTCTACAAAAAAGGACGCAGGATCAAGATAGTATTAGCATAGGGGATAGTTTTGTGGAGGCTATCCCCTATCTTATAATTTAATAAACAGGTTATGACCAAAAAAGAGAAAATAGAAATTGGTGATATCGTAAAGATAAAACCAAAGAAAACAGAATTAGTAAAAACATTATCTGAAATGGGTGCTGATTCTAGTATTATGGCAATGGTAGATGAAATGATTAAGGATCTAAAAACAATGGAAGGTAAGGTTATATTATCAGAATCAGAATTTAGTATAATATCTTTTGAAGAAAATAAAAAATGGATGTGGACGAATATATCAACACCTAATGAGGCACCATTTTATAATAAAGATATTACAGTAGTTAAGAAAGCTGATAAAGCAGAAATATTTTTTACCAATTATAATAATAGAGTGACACAATCATTATCATATTCGGTTAATAAAATAAATTCAAATATTATATCTTATGAGGAAGAAATAAAAAATTATTTCAGGAATATTAATGATTGCAGGAAGAAAATTACTGACAACTCATTGATACTTGAAGATATCAAGAATGCGAAAGCAAGTAATTCATTAGAGAAGATAACTAAGAATAAAAAAGTAGATAAGGTTTATTTTAAAGGTGATAATATTTATGTGTTAACAAAACCATTGTCTTATTATAATTTAGATGACATTGAAATAATAAAGGATATTAGATATGTTATAAGAATAGGTAACATTTCTCCAGATAACATTAATGATATTTCCGTATCAAATGTATCTACTTATAGTAATAACCATAGTTCAAATGATCATTGTTGTGTTAGTGGATACTCTTGTTGCTTAGGAAATGTTATAATAAAAACAATTAAATCATCTTATTATGATTTAAATTCAGTGATACTAGCACTGATAATGTTCTTAGAAAAACCTGACTATGAAACACCATATATCAACGAAGAAGTATTCAAAAATTTTGACAGATATTCTATTGAATTTCAAGAAGAAGATTTGAGTAAGGCTTTTGATAATGGGTTCATGGACACGTTAAAATAATAAAATGGATGCATATACTAAAAAATTTATATTAGCGATCAAAAAAGTTATGGGGGAGGCTGATGTTGATGCCCAATTAAGTCGCATAATTGATCGAGTATACGAAGATGGGTTCTACGATGGTCAGCAAGAACTAAAAAACTTTGATCCTAATGATGTTTAATTTATGAAAGTTT
>DUOT01000175.1 GCA_012838705.1 Acholeplasmataceae bacterium | reverse complement strand
GTTGCGGTTGCTCCGTTGGTGGTTTTTACTGATAAGATTGTAGGTTGTAGTTTATCTTGTACATTGGTGAATTGTGTAGTGAATTTGGTATCTAGTGCTTTGATGAGATCTACTGCTTCAGTGGCTTTACTCTCTGCTGCCAGGGCAGCGTTTTTAGCATCTGTTGAATATTGAACAGAATCCTCTGTTGCTTTCTTGGCTGCTTGTGCCGCTATAGCCGCTTCTTGGGCTGCTCTTACGGCCGGGTCTGTAGAAGTTGAGAAAATAACGTAATCACTATAACAGTTATAAGAGGCCCCTTTCGAATGGTTCACCCGTACTCTTAATCTATATGTGTTGCCTGGATCAAAGCTATCTAACATAACCCCTAATTCAGTTGTATTATATGCTCCACCTATCATGATATCTTTCCAATCTCCCCAGTCTGATTCGTTGGCGGGATCTCCATTATCTTCAAGGGTTTGGTATTGTTCGGAGTCAACATTTCATCGAAATACATAAACTTTTTGACCATTAAATTAATCCCCCTTTAATAAATAAAAATAAGAACCATACCCATGCCCCAATAACCAGAAATGTCCCATAAGGTACGGCATCTTCATGGATGCCTTCATCGGGCAATTTATTAACATGTAGTGGCGCAGATCTATTGTAAGCAGCCTTTATCCATATGCTTGTTAAAAATGGCCGCATTGTTTTTCCCCACTTGCCTTTTCTGGCCAGAGTTATTGCCCCGTAGATAAATGACAATATCGAGCCAATAAGCAAGACATAGAGTATGTTAGGGAATCCAAACCACACTCCAAAGGCTCCAGCTAGTTTAACATCGCCCCCTCCTATTCCCTTTCGAAGATAAATAAAGCCCAATACCCCTACAGTAAAAACAAAACCCCACAATCCAGCGGAGTTTTTTGTTAGGAGGGCATATGCAAGGCCCAGAATTATCATTGGGAATGTTATATAGTTGTTAATAATTCTATTAGTCCAGTCGGTATACGCCACATAAACCCCAGGAACTAAACATGCCAAAACTTCCATAAAAACCTCCTATCCGGTTAATATCGCTTGTAGAAAACCTTTTTTCTTTTCACCCGGAAGGTCAGTGAATACTTGTCTCAAAGTATTAATGATCTCTGTGTGATATTTACTTGCCTTCAATATATTTTCTGGTTTTCTTACTGCATTATCATAAGGTAGCACCCCAACAACAGGTAAATTGCCTGTCATGTGAATATGCTTACGGGCATCAGTTGAAGATGTATTGTTGGTTTGGCCGTCATTTACTAAGACAATAGAAGCCCGATCGGTTATATTCAGGGCATTGATATAGTTGTAGATATGGGCAAAGCGGCTTAAACCCACTAGGCTTTGATCTACAGCTATAATCAAGAAGTCTAAATACGGCAAGACTGTTTCCCAACGGGAAGTGTTAGGGCAATCTATAAAAACTACACTGTAATTAGTGCTTATATCTATTAGTAGAGAGATAATCTTTTCGTCAGTTAAGACCCGGTTTTGACTAATATTTGTGGCCCCTAAAAACAACGATAAGTTCTTGATAGCAGGATGATGTTTGCCTTTGCTTTTGAAATCGTCTTCTTCACTAAAAAGAAAATTAATACTTGCCGCATGATCAGCTTTATTAATACTTAACAAAGTTGATTGCACAGGATACTCGTTGAAGTCTGCGATAGCTACGTCATAACTAACTTGGTCGGCCAGATTAGCGGCCAAATAAGCTGTTAGCAGGCTGCCCTCAAAATTGTTTGTAGCAACTACTCCTATCGCTCTGCTGCGGATAAACCTTTTTTGCTCAACAACCTTAATCTCAACAGGTTTGGCAAGATCATAATCTTCTAGCGATTCGTTCGGTATCTCCCCACTTAAAACGCCTTCAACAACAGATATTTCTAACCCTAAAGTGTTTGCTATCACTTGGGGATCATCGAGGTACTGTGCCATGCCTCGTATTCGATCTGCTAATGATTGGCCCAAATCACTCCTTAAAATTGCTCATAAAAAAAGGGCTTATTAAGCCCTATTGGTGATGATTTTTAACTTTGTTAGTAGCCCTGTTTTTTCTACTTCTGCTTTGGGTTTCGGTTTTTTATTAAGGTAATCAGGTATTTCCCTGCAAACCTTTTGCCATTCTTCTTTGTTTAAGTATTTCCCCTCTGACAGGGCTTTTAATTGTTCGTCCCAATTATGAGGAAATTGGCCGGCTAGCTTCGGCATGGCAGTGGTTGACTTGATGTTTTTATTAAACGCTTTCACTACCTGCTTTATTGAGGTTTGTTTGGGACTGTACTGGTTGATAAGTATCCGAATGTTATGTGGGGCAACTCCCATAAAGATCAACGATGGTGCGTACATGCTCATTTCTTCCATGGTGATTTTGGCTTGGTTAGTTATTGCGTATACTAGATTGGCTCTTTTGAATATATCCCACATATATGAATTTTCATGCGGGGCTATCATAGTGTCAATGATTACACATTCAAAACGCTCTTGCAGGTAATCACATACGTACTGTAAATCCTCACTTGTTATCGTAGGGATATGTATGTCGCTGCTCATGGGTAAAGTATAAAAATTCGGCTTTATCTTGGTCAACGCCTTATTTAAGGTGCTTTCCGACACCCCTTCTTTAAGATAGTTTATAGGCTTTTTGATATTAAAGTAGCTTGCTAAGTTCGGCCCCTTGAAATCAAAGTCTGCTATAACTGTCTTATAGCCCATTTCACTTAAGCAATACGCTAACGAAATTGCTGAAGTAGTTTTGCCTACCCCGCCTTTATTGCTATATGAAAGGCCCAAAAAACTATCCCCTGTTATCGGTTTTATATCCTGCAC
>DUOT01000096.1 GCA_012838705.1 Acholeplasmataceae bacterium | reverse complement strand
TGTAAAGGCACTTGTTAGTAATGGTGTAATAGCTGTATGTGAAGGAGCAAATAAACCAATTATTCCTGAGGGAATTAAATATTTGCTTAATAATAAAATTGTTTATGGCCCTTGTATTGCTGCTAATGCTGGTGGGGTTGCAACTTCTGGATTAGAAATGACACAAAATTCCCTACATCATTATTGGACTTTTGAAGAAGTTGATAACAGATTAAAAACAATTATGAAAACTATATTTGGAAATGTACTAAATAGTGCTAAAGAGTTAAATAAACCTCATAATCTTTATGAAGGTGCATATGTTGCTGCATTTAAAAAGATATGTGATGCAATGTTGTCACAAGGAATTATTTAAAAAATTTGTAAATTAATAGTATAACCTAATTATTGTTTTGTGATATAATTAAGGTACCTAATCTATGGAGGGATTTATGATTGAGGTTGATATATTAATTCAATATTTTAATTATGCTTTTATTGCTACTGTCGCTTTTTATGCATTGATCGGGTTTTTCCGTGGGACATATAAATCATTATATTATTTAATAGCTACGTTTGTAATCTTTTTTGGGGGTTGGCTTGCAAGAGGTCCAATTATAAACTTTCTTTCAACTTATGATTTGAGTAAATTAAATATTAGTTTAGAGGGAGTTCCTCTAAAAAACTTAAATCAATTTGTTGAGGACATGATTAAAGTTAAATTTCCAGAAAGTAATACTTTAATGGCGCAAGACACGCTTTTTAGAGAATTTATCTTTGGCGTTGTTACTATGGTTTTACAATTCGTATACTTTTTACTATTAGTAGTTCTTGCGTTTACTGTATTTAAATTTATATTTGATATTATTTGGTTTATTATTAAACCTCGTAAAAAAATTGTTGTTGGAAAAAAGGTTAAGCCTAAAAAAGGTTTCATATCAAGACTTGGTGGAATGGGTCTTGGTGCAGTAAAGGGAGCATTTTATTCTTTATTAATTTTCTTCCCAATTGCAGGTATTGCATCAATTGGGAATTCTATTGGTGAAGCAATAAATGCACCACAAAATATGAGTTATCAGCTTGTTGTTATTAATGATACAATTACAATTGTAGAAGATGAAAATAATAATAACAATAATAATGGGTTATTTAATGATGAATTAGAAGAAGCACTAAATATTTTAGGTGCTTATGATAAATCTATCGCTGGTAAAGTATTGGGTACTTTTGATATTGATACAAAAGTATTTGATGAAATATTAACTATTAAAGTTAAAAATGCCAATATTAGACTTCGTAAAGAACTTGAAATTGCAGCTGGTGTATTAGGGAAAATTAGACAGAAGTCTGGTAATATGCCATTAGAAGATGCAATTATCAAGATTCTTACTGAAGATCCTGATTTCTTTCAAGACATAGTTGATGACTTATCTAAATTAGAATTAGTTAAAATTGCAATTCCAATTGGAATTGAAGTTGGATTATTACTTGAAGATGAAAATGGAGAAACGCTTTTAGATAAAATGCCTGAAAGCGTGACAATTGATTTTGAAGCAATTTATGATATTGATTATCAAGAAGATTTCAAAAAAATCGGATATACATTTATCGATGTTGCAAGTTTAATTGATCTTAAAAATCCGGAATCAGAAATTGATTTCTTGAATTTTGATCCAGAGGTTGTTGAAAGGATATTTAATAATATTGGAGATTTGGATATTGTAAATGAATTTGCTCCAATAGCTATTTCATATTTAGTAACTACTGATATGATTCAACAATCTTTACAAGAATTAGACTTAACAGTTGAAGATTTAGGTTTTGATGAAGTTGAAAGTTGGGGCAATGAAATCAAAACGATTGGCCAAATTTATAAAGCATTTTTAGAAATGCAAATATCTAGTTTTGATAAAGAAGGTTTAGTATACGTTACTGAAGAAAAAATAAATAAATTTGCTAATGCAGTTTTCACTTCCACAATCATTAAAAATGCTGTTCCTATTTTAGTAAATAGTTTAAGTAAAGAATTTATTCCAGAAGAATATCAAGAAGTGCTAGTTATTGATACATCAATTTTTGATAAAGAAGAATTTGGTGCAATTCTAAATGCTACTGTTGTCATTATTAAATCTGATATTCTAAGTGGTGATCAAGAAACTTTATTTAATTTAAGCGATGATACAATTAATGACCTTGCAAAATATTTATCAAAATCTAAATTCATAACAAAAAACTTAAATTCACTTATAGATATAATGTTATCTGAAGTAGAGTTTTTAGGTTCTGAAGTTGAACTTGAAAAAATTGCAGAAGACGATTGGACAGAATTAGAACTACGTTCAATCTTTACGACAGTAAAAGTCCTTGGTAATGCTGGTGTTGAAAACCTTCAGGATTTAAGTGATGAAAATATTGAATTACTAGCAACTAATATGACATCATCCAAATTTATTAGGAAAAACTTAAATAATATTTTTGATGTATTATTGAGTCAAGTTGAATTAGTTGGAAAGGATGTTACAATAGAGTTGCTAGAAGATGATGAATGGTCAGCGACTGAATTAACATCTATATTTAAATCAGTGCGTTTGATTACTAAAGTCGGTGCTGATAATTTATTAAACTTAAATGATGATCAAATTGATGAATTATCCTATAATCTTGCTAATTCATTATTAGTTACTCGTAATCTTGAATTAATAATTGAACAGGCTCTTTCTGGTGTTGATTTTGGGGAAGATATTGAAATTGGTAAATTTGAACACTGGGATGACCCTGAGGCATCAGAAAAAGAATTAAAAGCTGTTTTTACTTCCGCACGAATTATTTCTGAAAAAGGTAGTGATGCGGATGCATTATTAGATTTAACTGATAATGAAATGGATACGCTACTTTCATCAGAAATTATTACTAAAACTTTAGTAAATATTCTTGAAGTGTATTCCCAAGAAGGAAGAGAACTTGAATTCCTAATTGGTGTTGATAATGAAAATATTACTTGGCTTGATGAACAATTTGGTAAAACAGGATTTGTTGTTGAAGGAAATACTTTAATAATAACTCCAGTACCGAAAGCAACTAAATATAATATTTATGTTAATGAGGAAAAAATTGCAGCAACAAGACATCTTAAATATGACTTATCGGATGTTGACTTAGATGAAGCAACAATTGAAGTAGAGGCTATTTTTGAAGGTGAATTACGGAAAATATTTGTTGCTTTAGGATCTGTAACTGAAACAATGGAAGAAGGCTTTACTATTGATACATTATCAAGCCTTACTGATGAAGAAATAGAAAACATCATGATTTCTGATATATTAGTTTTATCAATTGTTAATCAACTTGAAATATTAGATAATGATGAAGAATCTGTTATTACTATTCCTGAAGGTGATTTAAAATCACCAGATGAAAATGTAAAACTAGCAGCATGGAAAAATAATTATATCCTAGATGATGATGGTAATCTAACATATACAGGAGAAGGAAAATTACAATATCAAAAAGGTGAACTTGAAAGAAGTTTAGATGCATTACAAATAGTTTTAAATGGTGAATCTGTAGAGGATATTGATATTGGTAATATCCTTAATAAAGAAAACCAAGAAATTGTACTACAAAGCTTGGTTGTTGAGGAAACACTTATTACGCAAATCGAAAAGAATGCAAGTGAACCTAATTCTCAAATTGTAATTCCAAATAATATTAAAAATGATCGTAGTCTATGGAAAGGCGAGCAAGGAGAATTAAGAAATTTACTTAATTCATTAAGTTATATCCTTGGCGAGAATGCTAAACTTGAAGATATTAAATTTGATTTAGATGCTATTTTAGATAACCAAGATGAAATATTAAAATCTGATGTAGTTGTGGAAATAGCAATTACAAAGATTGAAGAACAAGAATCAGTACATATACCTGTAGGTTCAGGTTATGGATTACTTAATCTTGATGACCGTAATCCATGGAAAAATATATACAAGTTAGATCAAAATGGAAAATATGTATATGATGAAAATGATAAGATTGTTGTAAATAAAAAAGGTGAACTTGCACGTTTACTAGATGCTTTAGATTTAATTATAGAAGCTGATCCGATAACTGGAGAGAAAAACTTTGAAAATATTCAATTCAATTTTAATGCTTTATTTGATAGTGAAAACCAAGATAAAATTTTAAGTTCTCTAGTTGTTTCGGAAACTGCAGTTCATATTGTTTATGATACAAGTGCAACAAATGATAATATTTATATACCTTTAGGTTATGTAAATGCCCTTAATGATAATTCAGAATATAATCGAGATCGTTGGTTTAATAGAGTAGTAGATGGAAAATTAATAAAAGGTGAACTTGCGCACTTATTAGATGCAGCAAATATTATTCTCGGTGATGAAGGAGATTTCGAAGAAATAGAATATGATTTAGATATAGCGTTTGATGATGATAAGCAAGAAATCCTTCTTAAATCATATGTTATTTCTGAATCAATTGTAAACAAAATCTATGATATCGAAAGTGATGGATATCTATCTATACCTCTTGGTTATGTAAATCCAAGAAATAGCTTATATCGAGATAAATGGTTTAGCGTTTATGAAAATGAAGAAATAAAAGAAACACGAGAAATAGTTCACTTATTAGAAGCTGCAGAATTATTGCTTACTAAAGATGATGAAAATGGTGAAAATAGTTCAAAACTTGAAACACTTGATTTTGATTTAAGTGCAGCATTTGATGATATAAAACAAAAAGAAATTTTAAAATCTTTGGTTATTTCGGAAACTATTGTACAAAAGATTTTTGAAGAAGAGAAAAATGGTTCATTAAATATTCCATTAAAATATTTAGAAGATTCAGAAAGCTTAGATCGTGAAACTTGGTTTAATAAGTACCAAGATGGAGAGTTAGTTGCTAAGAAAGAAATATCTTATCTTTTAGAAGCTGCAGAACTCTTATTAGAAGAAGGAAGTAGTTTTGAAAATATTCAATTTGACTTAAGTGCAGCATTTGATGAAGTTAAACAAGAAGAAATTCTAAAGTCTCTTGTTATATCTGAAACTATCGTACACAAAATTTTTGAAGAAGAAGAAAATGGCTTTTTAACTGTTCCAGTAAAATATGTAAATCCTAAGAATAGTGAAGATCGTGAAAAATGGTTTAATATATACGAAAGTGAAACTCTAATTCAAAGAAATGAAATCGCTCGTCTTCTAGCATCAGCAAAACTATTACTAGGAGAGAATGTAGAATTTAAAGATTTTGACTTTGACTTAAATGCAGCATTTGATGATATTAAACAAAAAGAAATTCTAAAGTCTGTAGTCATATCTGAAACTATTGTTCAAAAGATTTTTGATGAACAAACAAATGACGCATTACATATACCAACCAAATATCTTGATGATCCAAAAGGCTTAAATCGTGAAACATGGTTTAATGAATATGATGAAGTAGGAGAGTTAGTTGCTAAGAAAGAAATTGCTCATTTCTTAGAAGCTACCGAAAGATTAATTGGTGAAAATGCTAATTTTGGAGAAATAACATTTGACTTAGGGGCAGCATTTGACCGAACAAAACAAGATGAAATTCTAAAATCTTTGGTAATCTCTGAAACTATTGTTGCTAAGATTCTTGATAATAAAGATGCTATTCATTCTGTACCTGACGTTGACCTTAAAAATCGTTCATTAGTTGACGATGAGAAT
>DUOT01000095.1 GCA_012838705.1 Acholeplasmataceae bacterium | reverse complement strand
AATTGGTGCACAACAATTTATTATAGGATATATTGGTAAATATGTCCATTATCATTATCAAAAACAGATTGAAAGATCAATCTGTTTTTATTTAATGAATATTTCCAATGACCATAAAATATCTTATGAAAAACCATAAAACATCTTATGAAAAACCATAAAACATCTTATGAAAAACCATAAAACTTATTAAAACCATAAAACCATAAAATTTCTTAAAGAGCCTTTAAAATAAAGCTTATCTAAAAAATAGCAAAGATAAGCTTTTTTATTTTTTTGGTATTAAATCATGCAAAAAATATCATAATATGTATGAATAAAAAAGAAAGGAAGTTAAAATGAATCGTTCATTTGTAGCTATATTAGTTAAACTTGTATTAACATTTCTAGCAGCTTGGCTTGCTTTTGATATTGTAATTGATAATGGGTTTGTACAAATAGTTCTCTTTTCAGTTGTTGTAACTGTTATTAATTATTTAATTGGTGATATGATTATTTTAAGAAGGTTTGGAAATGTCATTGCTGCAATAGCTGATGGAATCATTGCAATGATTATTGCTTATGTATTTGAATTCCTAAGCGATGACTTTAATGTAACATTCGGTGCCGTTTTAGTATTTGGAATATTAATAGCGATTAGTGAATATGTACTGCATAAGTTTATAGTTAGTGATGAAGAAGAAACGTTACGGTAAAATGCTTGGTAATCAAGCATTTTATAGTTAGGAGTGAAATAATGAAAAAATTAATAACTTTTTTATTGCTTTTTGTACTGGTAGGTTGTACTAATGCTTATGCAAAGTTAGAGCTAAGTAATCAAGATAAAAAAACAATGCTTGGAATAATGAAAGATCCAGACTTTACAAATTTTCATATAAATGGTGAAATTATTATAACTTTTAATAACGAAACTTATGATATTACATTAGACTCATATAACAAACTAAATGAGTATAGTTATAATAAGCTTTTGGTAAATAGTGAAAAAGTAAGTATATTTATTGAAAATAACAATATTTATGTTGACAGGGAAATAAACTTTAATATTGATGATAATTTACCTTACTACTTTTGGTTATGCAAAGATTTAATAGATGAATTATCACTTGATAGTGATACAGCATTAGATGCACTAACGGTACATTCATTTTTCTTAGGACATAAATTTAAATATCATTTTACAGATAAGCATTTTAATAGGTTATCTGATAATAGTTTTATAGACTTAACATTAAATTATTCTGGAAATATTTTAGATAGCATTGATTTAAATTTTGATATCGGGTTAGATGATGCAGAAGTAAAAGGTGTGCTTTACATAGAGTTAAAGGAAAAAAGCATCGAGTTACCTGATTTAAGTACATTTAAATTACTTAAACACAATGTAAGTTAAAATACTTGAAAATAAAAATGCAAGCAAAAATGCTTGCTTTTTTATTTGTTTAATGATATAGTAAAAGGGGTGATAAAATGTATTGTGCAATGATGGTTGATATTAAGGATTCTCAAAAATTAAAACAAGATAAAAGAATTAAAATACAAAAAAAGTTAATTGATGTAATAGCCTTACTAAACAAAACCTTTGTTAATCAATTAAAATACAAACTTGTGTTTAACTCTGGTGATAGTGTTCAAGGACTTTTTTATAAACCTTTTGATGCTTTAAAATATTATTTTTCTTTAAAAGATTTATTATATCCATATGAAGTAAGATTAGGTCTTGGTGTTGGAAGCATTGTAATCGATTTTGAAAACTATGATTCAAATATGCAAGATGGACCTGCATATCATAATGCTTTATCAGCACTTAAGCTTGCAAAGAAGGAAAATGTTGATGCTATAATAGAAACAAAAACAAAACTTGATTATTATGTAAATGAGCTTTTATATATTCTTTTTATTCTTGAAAATAGTCAAAGTAATAATCAAAAAGATGTAAATAATTTAATAAATTTACTTTTGCCTGTAGGATATAAGATTCCCTTTACAGATTTACAAAAATATCTATTAACTAATATCTCACAATATGATAAAATAGAAATTAGTAATTTAGATGAATATGATTTAATAGACAAAAAAAGTAAGTTCTCAAAAAATATTTATATGCCATCACTTGCATTAAAAATAAGTAAATTATTAGGAACAAGTAGAGAAAATATTCGTCAAATTATTAAAAATGGTAAAATAAATGAAATAAGAAAATTGCGAGAATTAATACTAAAATTTTTAGAGGAGAAGGAAAATGAAATTACTACTTAAAATATCAAAAGTTGCACTAAAATACAAATCACTTTATCTTATTGCAATTATTAGTACTTTTGCACTAACATTTATTAATCTTGCTGCACCATGGGTTTTACGTGATATGACTTCGATTGTAGAGGCAGGAGTTGATCAAGAAGATTTAAAAAAGATATTAATTCTTACGGGAATATTATTAGGATTATATTTATTTAAAATTTTATTTCGTTACTTATCAAGTTATTTATCGCATAAAGCTGCTTGGAACTTAGTTGAAGAAATGAGAATGAAAGTTTATAATCATATTCAAGGTTTACCGATGAAATATTTTCATGATAAACAAACTGGAGATTTAATGAGTCGTGTAGTTAATGACACATCAAATCTTGAACTTTTATTTGCTCATATAATTCCAGAGATTATTGTAAATGTGGTTACATTTATTGGCGTACTTGCTATTTTACTAATCATTAATTATAAGTTAGCATTATTGATTTGGATTCCAGTACCTTTTATTTTAATATCTGGAATTATCTTTTCAAAAAAAGTGCGTCCTAATTTCCAAGTTTCTCAAAAGGCTCAAGCTGAATTAAATGCTAAGTTACAAGATAACTTTTCAGGTATTCAAGAAATACAAGCATTTAATCAAGAAAGATATGAATCAGAATTAGTTCAAAAAAGAGCAAGTAAATTTACAAGTGCAATGCTAAGAGCATTAAAATATAGTGGCGTTTTCCATCCGACGGTTGAATTTATTTCATCTCTTGGTATTGTCATTGTTGTTGGGTTTGGTGGATATCTTGCATACCTTGGTGAAATTAGTGTTGCTGATATTTTTGGATTTTTTATGTATTTATCACTATTTTATGCTCCGATTCAAAGTGTTGCAAGACTTTTAGAATCAACACAACAAGCATATGCTGGTGCTGAAAGAGTAATGGAAGTATTAAACACTTCAAATGATATTACAAATAGTCCTCATGCTTATGAAGTAGAAGTAATAAATGGTCATATTAGATTTGAAAATGTTTATTTTCAATACGAGGAGAACGTTCCTGTATTAATTGATATCAACCTCGAAGCAAAACCAGGACAAATGATTGCTTTAGTAGGAGCAACCGGAGTTGGAAAATCAACCTTAGCAAGCTTAATATCTCGTTATTATGATGTTGATTCAGGTAATATATATATTGACAATCATAACATTAAAGATTTAAAAATTGAGTTTTTACGAAATAATATTGCTCCAGTACTTCAAGATACATTTTTATTTAATGGAACAATAGCAGAAAATATTGCTTATGCTAATCCTTCCGCAACCTTTGAAGAAATTGTAGAGGCAGCAAAAGCAGCTAGGATCCATGATAGTATTATGGAAATGCCTAATAAATATGATACGCAAGTAGGCGAAAGAGGATTACGACTATCTGGAGGGCAAAAGCAAAGAGTAGCAATCGCAAGAGCAATTATAAGGAAAGCACCAATAATTATCCTAGATGAAGCAACATCATCTGTAGATAGTGAAACTGAAGTTCAAATTCAAAAAGCAATAAATGATCTTGTTGGAACAAGAACAATTATTGCTATCGCCCATCGTTTATCTACAATCCAAAGAGCAGATTGTATTTATGTTTTCCATGAAGGAAGGATTGTGGAAAAGGGGACTCATGATGAGTTAATTAAACTTAATGGTGTATATACAAAATTATGTAATATTAATGAGGAGGGTAAATGAAAATAGTTTTATTATTAATAGGACATCTTATTGGTGATTTTGTCCTACAACCAGAGTGCCTTGCGATAAAGAAAAAAGATTCATTTAAATATCAAATAATTCATGCTGCTATATATGCTTTTGTTTTAGGATTAGTATTTATTCTTTATGATAGTTTTGTAAAAGCTTTAGTACTTTTTATAATTACATTTGTTTTGCATTTATTAATTGATTATTTAAGAATTACTATTTCAGAAAACAAAAATCTTCGTTTTCAGTTAATTACATTTGTTTGTGACCAATTAATCCATATTATTATTCTTTATATAATCGCTTTATATTTATATTCATTTAATAAAATTGGAAACTATTTAAATATTGATTTTCAAAAAGCGAAACTAGTATTAGGGATTTTATTAATTTTATCTCCAGCTTCGGTTTCAATTAAACATATTCTAAATCTATATGAAACAAAAGATGAAAGAAATGTTGATATTTGTATTGATGAAGATAAAATAGGATCATTCATAGGGAAACTTGAACGAATAATAATTGTCATTTTCGGAATTATGACTTTATATACTTCAATTGCATTAGTTTTTACTGCTAAGTCTTTAGCACGTTTTAAGCAACTAGAAAATAAACCTTTTGCAGAAAGGTATTTAGTCGGAACTTTACTTAGTCTTTTATTCGGACTAATTGCAATTATAATAATCAAAACATAAAATAAAAAAATAAGCATCGAAAATGATGCTTATTTTTTTATGCTACTTCTTGTTCTAAATATTGTTTTATTAATTCTATAAATCTTTTTACATCTTCTCTAGTAGCTGAGTCTATTGATAGGCGATATGGTAAGTTTAATTCTTCCCATTTTTTTACGCCTAATTTATGATATGGAAGAACCTCAAAATCACAATCGCCAAAACGCTTAACTAGTTTAGCGATTTTTTTTGCGCATTCTTTATTATCATTTATAGTAGGAAGTAAAACATAAGTTATTATAAACTTTTTGTTTTTATTATGTAAATGTTCGATAAAGTTTAAGGTTTCTTTAATCCCATAACCACTAATAGCTTTCGCATATTTATCATCGACACCTTTTAAGTTGATAATAAATAAATCAGTAACTTCAATTAGTTTTCTATATTTTTCATCATCAGTAAATAACGTTCCTTGAGTTTCAATACATGTATGAATTCCAATTTTTTTAAACTCAGTAAATAGTGCGATTAAAAAATCTATTTGGAGTAGTGGTTCGCCACCACTTACAGTAATTCCACCATTAGTATAGAAACTTTGATATTTTAGAAAATCAGATACAATTTCATCTACGGTAATTGATTTATTTTTTTTAATGCTTAGCATATCAGGGTTATGACAATATCCACATCTTAGGTTACAACCTTGCAGAAAGAGAACATAGCGAATGCCAGGGCCATCGACACTACTAAAAGTTTCGATGGAATGGTAATTTGCTCTCATCTTAGATTGTACTATGGAATGTTCTGTTAATTACTTCAAGTTGTTGTTCTTTCGTTAGTTTGTGGAAGTTTACTGCATAACCAGATACTCTAATTGTTAGGTTTGGATATTTTTCTTTATTTTCCATTGCATCTAGTAATAAGTCTCTACTAAAGACATTTACATTTAGATGATGACCTTCATTAATAAAGTATCCATCTAGTAATTGTACTAAGTTTGTTACTTTTTGATCTTCAGTTTCGTTTAGAGTTCCAGTTGTATTTCCTAATGCTTCAGGAACGATGCTGAAAGTATTACTAATACCATCATTTGCATCTTCGAATCTAAGTTTAGATACACTTAGAAGTGATGCAAGAGCACCTTTCTTATCACGGCCATGCATTGGGTTTGCTCCTGGAGCAAATGGTTCACCTTTCTTACGGCCATCAGGTGTTGTTCCTGTTTTCTTTCCATAAACAACATTTGAAGTAATTGTTAATACAGATAATGAATGTTCTGCATTTCTGTATGCTGGATATTGTGATATCTTTTCCTTAAACTTAGCAACAAGCGTTGTTGCAATTTCATCTACGCGATCATCATTATTACCATATCGAGGATAATCCCCTTCGACTTCAAAATCAACTGTTAATCCTTCTTCGTTACGAATTGCTTTTACCTTAGCATATTTAATTGCTGATAATGAGTCAGCAACAACTGATAGTCCAGCAATTCCTGTTGCAAAGTTTCTCTTAATATGATAATCATGTAAAGCCATTTGTAATCTTTCATATGCATATTTATCATGCATATAGTGGATTACATTTAGTGTATTAACATAAAGCTCAGCAAGCCAGTCTAATACTTTATCATATTTACTATATACTTCATCGTAATCTAATACATCGCTTGAAAGCTTTCCGATGTTATCGATTAATTGTACTCCTGAGATTTCATCTTTACCATCATTTAATGCGTAAAGAAGTGCTTTCGCAAGATTTGCTCTTGCTCCAAAGAATTGCGTTTCTTTACCAACAGCCATTGGTGATACGCAGCAACTAATTGCATAATCATCACCATGATGTTTACGCATTAAATTATCATTTTCATATTGAATTGAGGAGGTATCAATACTTACTTTTGCTGCGAATTTTTTGAAGTTTTCAGGTAGTTTTTCACTCCATAAAACTGTCATATTTGGTTCTGCAGATGGTCCTAAGTTGTAAAGTGTATTAAGCATACGATATGATGTTTTTGTTACTAGGTGTCTACCATCAAGACCAATACCACCAATTGATTCTGTTACCCAGTTAGGGTCACCAGTGAAAAGGTCATTATATTCAGGAGTTCTAGCAAATCGAATCATTCTCAATTTTAATACTAATTGATCGATTAATTCTTGAGCAAAACTTTCATCTATTGTACCTTCTTGTAAATCTCTTTCAATGTATATATCAATGAAAGTAGTGTCACGGCCAAAACTCATTGCCGCACCATTTTGCTCTTTAACTGCTCCTAAATATCCAAAGTAAAGCCATTGAATAGCTTCTTGAGCATTTTCAGCTGGTCTGCTTAAGTCAAAGCCATATTTATTACCTAATTCTTTTAATTCATTTAATGCATTAATTTGTTCTTGGATTTCTTCACGAGCACGAATTGTTTCTTCAGTCATTGGTAAGCCGAACTTTTCTTTTTCTTCTTTCTTTTTCGAAATTAAAAAGTCGATACCATATAAAGCAACTCTTCGGTAGTCACCGATAATTCGTCCACGACCATATCCATCTGGAAGTCCAGTAATAATTCCTGATCTTCGAGCATCTCTCATTTGTTTTGTATAAACATCGAAAACACCTTGATTATGAGTTTTACGATATTTTGTAAAGATTTCTTCTATTTCAGGATTTATATTATATCCATAAGCTTCTAAAGCTTTCTTAGCAATTTTTATTCCTCCAAAAGGATGAAGTGCTCTTTTTAATGGTTTGTCAGTTTGAAGACCAACGATTACTTCATTTTCCTTATCCATATATGCTGCATCATAAGCAGTAATTTGGCTTACGATATCAGTTTCCATATCAATAACTTCTTGTTCACCTTCAATTTTTAGAAGTTCATTAAATTGTTCTAATAGTGCTTTTGTTCTTGGTGTTGCTTTTTCAAGAAACTTTTCATCACCATCATATGGTGTATAATTTTGTTGGATAAAGTCGCGAACATCTGTAGTTTGTTGCCATCTTTCTCCTTTAAAATTACGCCATGCTTTCATATATATATACATCCTTTCATGTTATGATCTAGTTAGCTATTATATTATACCATTTGAACCCGGAAATAGCCTTATGTTAACATTTTCAAGAAAACATTTTCACTACTTTACAAAGTTTTTATAATTTGTTATTATAAATTAAAGGAGAAATTTATGTATCAAAGTATTGCTCGTTATTATGATTTGATATTTCCTGTAGATGAAAATAAGGTTTCATTTTTAAAACATCACTTTAGATCGCTTAAGACTATTCTTGATGTTGGATGTGCAACTGGTGGATATGTACAAAGGTTAAGTGGTGAAGGTTTTATTTGCTCGGGAATTGATATAGATTTTGAGATGATTAAAATAGCAAAAGAAAAATATCCCAATCTAGATTTCAAACAAAAAAGTATGCTTGAGCTTGGTGATGAAAAATATGATGGCATTTATTGTATCGGAAATACATTAGTGCATGTAGAAGAAGTAGAAAAAGTTATTAACTTAATGCATAAATCATTAAATAAAAATGGAATATTGATTATTCAAATATTAAATTATGATAGAATTTTAAAAAACAAAATAAAATCTCTTCCAACAATCAATAACTGTCTTACTTTTACCCGCAATTATGAATATGATGAAAATAAAATTATTTTTAAAACTGAAGTTACGTATGAAAATATAAAAATAAAAAACAGTACTACTCTTTATCCAATAAAAACTAGTGATATAAAAAATATATTAAATAAATATTTTGAAAATGTTAAGCTATATCATGGCTTTACAGATAAGCCATTTAATATTGAGGAAAGTTTTGCTTTAGTAATAGTCGCAAATTAGATACCGGTTGGTATCTTTTTTTATATAAGGATTTATGGTATAATAAAGTTAAAGAGAGGAATAAATTATGATTTATGTAGTTCCAAATTTAATTAAAGAAAAGTTATTAAAAAAAGCAACAAAATTACGAAATGTAAAATATATGACTTTAGAAGAACTAATAAATAAGTTTACATTTTCATATTCAAAAAAGGCAGTTTATTATCTAATGAAAAAGCTTGATATTAAATATGAAGTCGCATTAGTATATTTAGAAAGCATGAAATATTTAGATGATGAAAAGACTTATTTTGATAGCAAATTAAAATTTTTAAAAAAACTTAAAGATGAATTATATCCTTTACTTAATATAGATAAATATTTTTCTAATTATATAAATAATAAAACCATTATTTTTTATGGTTATTCATATATTCCTAAATTTGTTTTAAGTAAATTAAGTAGTTTCAATATTGAAACAAAAAGAAGAAAAGTAAAAAACTTTAAAGTATATGAATTTATAACGCTAGAAGATGAAGTTGCCTTTGTTGCGGGTGAAATAGCAAAACTAATTTCCGGTGGAATAAATATTAATAATATTAAATTAATATGTGGTGAAGAATATTTCTTTACAATAGATAAAATATTTAAGTTTTATAACATTCCTGTAAACATTCCGAAAAAAGTTCCATTATACTATACTAATGAAGGAAAAAAAGCATTACAAAATATAGCTCTACGGAAAACAGAAAATCCTAAGATTGCGGAAATCCTAAATGAATATTATTGGTGTGAAAACTTAGAAGAAGTAAAAGAATTAATAGAATATGATTTGAAACATCACTTTAAAGAAGAAGTTGAATATGAAAATGCTGTTTCAATTGAATCAATAGAAAATAATGAATTTAATAGTGATGATTATTGTTTCCTTCTTGGTTTTAATGAGGGAAAATATCCAAAAGTTTATTATGATGAAGATTATTTATCTGATAAGTTAAAAGAAAAACTTAATTTAGAGACAAGTAAAGAGTTAAATATTATCTTTAAAGAAAGTATAATTACAAGTTTATCAAATATTAATAATTTAATAATATCTTACAAACTTGAAAGTCCATTTGAAAAATATTATCCTTCAATATTAATTCAAGAATTAAATATGGATGTTATTAGAAATATAAAGAAAAATTATAATTACTCACATTTATATAACAAGTTAGAACTTTCAAGATATCTTGATGATTTAATTAAATATAATGCTTTTCATAATGATTTAGTTTCATTATATAGTACATATCAAAATATTAATTATGGAATTTATGATCATAAGTTTACAGGTATTGATTTAGATGATTTAGATAAACGAACTAATAAAAAACTTACCCTTTCTTATACTGCTATTGATAAATATTATCAATGTGAGTTTAAGTACTACTTATCACATATTCTCAAATTAGAAGAAAAGGAGAGTACTTTATCACTTATAATTGGTAACGTATTTCACTATGTACTTTCTAAAGCATTTTTAGATAGCTTTGATTTTGATGAAGTTATAAACAAGTATCTTCTAGATAGAAGCATTATTTTAAGTCCTAAGGAACACTTTTTACTTAATAATTTACTAGGTGAACTTAAGTTTGCAATTGATACTATAAATAAGCAAATGCAACATATTAATTATGATAAAGCTTTATATGAAGAAAAGGTTATAGTTAATATTGCAAATGGTTATGATGTAACCTTTATAGGTGTTATTGATAAGATTTTATATAAAGAAATAGCGGGTAAAGTATATCTAGCATTAATTGATTATAAAACGGGTAACGCAAGTCCTGCTCTAGATAATATTTTAGATGGACTTAATTTACAACTTCCAGTTTATTTATTTCTTGTAAGAAATATTGATAAGTTTATGGATGCTGAAGTTTATGGTTTTTACTTACAACCTATTTTAGGAAACGCGATCAATATAGAAAACAAAAAATCATATGAAGAGCAAAAACACGAAAATTTAAAATTAGTAGGTTATAGTGTAAGTAGTATAGATTCAGAAGGCGAGTTTATTTCATTATCTGATAAAAGTAAAATAGTTAAGGGGTTAAAAGAAAAAAAAGATGGCGGATATTATAGTTATGCAAAAGTGTTAACTAAAGAGGAAATTGATAAAGTATGCACTATTGCAAAAGAAAAAATATATGAAGCAATAGAAAATATAACAAAAGGTCAGTTTAGAATAAACCCTAAGGTAATAGATAAAGAAAATGTTAGCTGTAAGTATTGTAAGTTTTCCGATATATGTTATAAAAATGAAAGTGATTTAGTATATCTTAAAAAAACAAAACACTTTTTAGGTGATGATTATGAAGTGGACTAAAAATCAATTAAGAGCGATAAATGAAGAAGGTAGAAATCTAATCGTTAGTGCTGGTGCTGGAAGCGGTAAAACTGCAGTACTTACAGAAAGAGTCTTAAGAAAGTTAAATGAAGGTATAAGTATAAAAAATCTACTAATCCTTACCTTTACAAATGCTGCTGCAGCAGAAATGAAAAAAAGGATAAGAGCAAAAATTGAAACAAAAAAAGAGCTTGTGGAGGAATTAAATTTAATTGAATCTGCATATATTTGTACTTTTGATAGTTTCGCCTTATCACTTGTTAGAAAGTATCATTATTTATTGAATGTAAAAAAGAATATATCTATAATTGATGAAAATATAATCTATCTTGAAATGAGTAAAGAAATAGACAATATATTTGAAGAGTTATATATTGAAAAAGATCCAGACTTTGTGGATTTAATGTCAAGCTTTTGCAGAAAAGATGATGATATAATTAAACGTGCAATTATTGATATTTACCAAAAACTTAACCTTCGTTTAGATAAAGAAAATTTAATAAACATTAATTTATACTATAATAATCAATCCATTGACGAACATATAGAAAAATATTTATTATTATTGAAAACAAAATACTATGAATTATATGAAGTATATGAAAACATTGCATCTGAACTTGAAGAAGACATTTCATATTTAGAGTCTTATTTTAACTCTGAAAATTATAAAGAGTATAAAGAAAATGTAAATTTTCTGTCGATTCCAAGACTTCCAAATGGCTCAAGTGATGAACTGAAAAGTCAAAAAAAAGTATTTACTGAAAAAGTAGATGAAATAAAAGCTTTAGTTCGTTTTGAAAATATTGAAGAAATTAAAAATACAATTTTAAAAACAAAAGGATATGCGAAAGTAATATTTAATATTATTGAAAAGTTAGATATATACTTACATAAGTTTAAAGAGAAAAACGATAACTATACATTTTTAGATGTAGCTAAAATGGCGTATTTTCTTGTTCGTAATAATGATGATATTCGTTATGAGTTAAAACATCAATTTAATGAAATTATGATAGATGAGTATCAAGATACATCTGATATTCAGGAAGAATTTATTAAGCTTATTGCTAATGAAAATGTATATATGGTTGGTGACATCAAGCAATCAATTTATCGATTCCGAAATGCCAACCCTGACATATTTAAAAATAAATATGTAAAATATAAAAAATCAATAGGTGGAGGAAAAATAGATCTTTCAGAAAACTTTAGATCACGTAAAGAAGTAATTGAAAATATTAATTATATTTTTGATATTTTAATGAAAGATGACCTAGGTGGTGTGGATTATAAAGAAGAAGGAAGAATGATTTTTGGAAACAAAAATTATGAAGAAAATAAGCCAAATCAAGACTATAATTTAGAAATATATAATTATATAAATTTGCTTGATAAAAGTTATACAAAAGCAGAAATAGAGGCCTTGATTATTGCACGTGATATTAAAGAAAAAGTAGATTCTTTTCTAGTATATGATAAAGGAAAGTATCGTAAAGCAAGATTTTCTGACTTTACGATTCTAGCTGACCGCGGAAGAGATTTTCCTCTTTTTAAAAAGATTTTTGAATATTATCAAATACCACTAACAATTATTGAAGATGAAGTTTTAACAAATGAATATGATATTATTGTTTTAAGTAATATAATGAGACTTGTTATTAAAATAAAACACGGTGAATTAGATCAAGAATTTAAATATTTATTTACAAGTATTGCAAGGAGTTTTCTTTTTAACATAAAAGACGAAATTATTTTAAAATATTTTGTGAATAAAGATTTTAATAATTCAGATATTTATAAAAAATGTTTTGAGTTAAGTATAATTCTTGATGAATTAAGTAATCGAGAGTTTTTAGAAAAAATTATTTGTAAATTTAACATTTATGAAAAAGCTATAACAATTGGATCTATTGAAGGCGTAATGGTTAGATGCGAGTATTTAATGAATCTTGCGGATATGTTGTCTAGTAATGGTTATCATGTAGTAGACTTTACAAACTTTATTTATGAACTGATTGAAAATAATCTACCAATAAAATATTCACTAGACAAGTCTACTAGTGAAGGCGTCAAAATAATGAATATTCATAAGTCTAAAGGTTTAGAATTTAGTATTTGTTATTATGCTGGTTTATCAGCTAGGTTTAATTATGAAGATTTAAAAAAGAAATTTATATATGATAATCAATATGGAATAATTTTACCTTATTTTGATAATGGAATTGGAGAAACAATAATAAAAGACTTATATAAAGAAACACAAATAATGGAAGACTTATCTGAAAGATTAAGATTATTTTATGTTGCTCTAACAAGATGTAAAGAAAAAATGATAATAGTATGTGATTTAGATGACAAAGAAAAAAGGAAAATAAATTGTCTTAAAGACTTTTTATCGCAAATTCCTACACATAAATTTTCAAAGCTTTTAGATCCAAAAGATTATTCGCTTACTAAAGATTATCAAAAAATAAAAGAAGTAAACTTTAATGATTTCATTAATATAACAAGTCCAATTAATGTAAATGAGTTGAAACTCGATTACAAAGTAAAATCAAGAAAAAGTTATTCTAAGAAAACATATAAAGTATTAACTAAAGAAGAAAAGGAAAATATAGACTTTGGGTTAGAACTGCACTACATTTTAGAATTATTAGATTTAAAAAATCCTAATCTCGATGAGTTAAACTTAGGTCCAAAACTTCATGGAAAAATAGAAAGCTTTTTAAATAGCAAGTTATTAGAAAATATTAGGGATGCAAAAATATATAAAGAACATGAGTTTATATATAATGATAGTCATGGGGTTATTGATTTAATCCTAGAATATGATGATTATGTAGTTGTAATAGATTATAAAACTAAAAATATAGATGATGAAGCATACTTTACGCAAGTACAAGGTTATAAGAAATATTTAGAAATGAAAACTGGAAAGAAGGTTTATGGTTATTTATATTCACTTATCGATGAAAAACATCAGGTGGTGTAAATGAATGTAATTACAGTTGAAGAAGTAAGAAAAATAGATAAGAAAACTTTAGAATCTATTTCTGAAGAAAACTTAATAACTAAAGTTGGCGAAAAGCTATTTGAAACGTTAATTGAAATTTTTAATCTTTCTTTTGATGAAAAAATAGTAATTATTGCTGGTCCGGGTAATAATGGTGCTGATAGCTTAGCGCTAGGCTTACATTTAATAAAATATAACCCAGTTATTATTTGTTTTAATCGTAATAAATATTTTACTCAAAAATTAGAAAAAGAAAAAGCAAATTTGCTTTATGATTTTAATTATAAAACTTTAGAAAAAGTTATTAGTAAAGCGACACTAATTATTGATGGTTTATTTGGAACTGGGTTAAATAAAGATGTATCAGGTTTATTTTATGATATAATAAAGTTAGTAAATAAAGCGCAAGCATTTGTCTTTTCAATTGATATTCCTTCGGGAATAAATGGTGATAATGGACTTGTTTGTGGAGCTGCAGTAAAGGCTAACTTTACAGCAATTATCGAGTATTATAAAGTTGGGAATTTGGTAAATGATGCTTTAGATTATCACGGTGTAAGTAAAGTAATTAAAGTAGGTTTAGAAAAACCAGACTCGAATAGATTTTTACTTCCGATACCAAAATTAGAAAAAAGAAAATACAACTCGCATAAATATGATTATGGTAGCGTCCTTTTTATTGGTGGTAAAATGATTGGTGCTACAGTCATGGCGTCACTAGCAGCATTAAGAAGTGGTTCGGGACTTGTTTCATTACTTTCGGAAAGTAAAAGTATTGCTTCTTGGGAAATAATAACCTTCAACAATAATGAATTTGATAAAGCTTTAGCCAAAAAAGATGCCATTTGCTTTGGTCCTGGTCTAGGTCTTAATGATGATAGCAACTTAGAAGTATTAGAAAAAATATATTCTTATCCTTTAGTTATTGATGCTGATGGACTTTATTACTTGAAAAAACTAGATAAGCCAAACCCTAATATTGTTATTACTCCTCACTTTGGGGAAGTGGCAAAATTACTTGACACAATAGTTGAAAAGATAACAAAAGCTCCACTTGAAAGTATAAAAGAGGTCACAAATAAATACAAATGCACTGTAGTATTAAAAGGACCATGTACTATTATTGCTTTTGGAAATGAAATATATTTTTCACCTTTTGGTAATCCAGGTATGGCTACTGCTGGTAGTGGTGATGTTTTAAGTGGAATAATTACAAGTTTTCTAGGGAGAGGACTTTCACCACTAGAAAGTGCAAAAAGAGGTGTGTATATTCATAGTCTTGCAGGAAAAATAGCAAAAGAAAAATATGGGGAAGAAAGCCTAATCGCAACTGATATTATAAACGCTTTACCAGAAGCGTTTCAAGAAATAAATAAATTTCGGAGGTAATTATGGAAACCGAAGATAAAATTAAAACTATAAAGAATGAAATAACAACCTTCACAAACCGCTTAAATAATCTATTAATTGAGCGTAGTGAGTTATATAAATCTGGTATTGCGATTAAGGCTCAATATGTTTTAAAAATTGGGGTTTATGAACTGAAAAGATATCGCCTCTTTTATAATATTGAAAAAATAAGAAGAAAAATTGCCCTTTATCAAATCGCACTTGAGCGCGGGGAAGCAATTAGTGAAGATGATATTGATTTTATTGTTAATGAAGATACAAAAGAGTTTCAAAAGCAATTAGAACTTTTATCTACACAACTAGAAATTGCAGAGGAATACCAAAAAGAAAATGATGAAACAATAAAACAAATTAATGATATATATCGTAAGATTGTAAGAAAAATTCATCCGGATTTAAATCCTAATATTGATGAAAGCACGAAAGAGCTTTGGGAAGAAGCAAAAGAAGCATATGAAATTGATGATTTTGAAAAGCTTAAAGAAATTGAAAGTAAATTAGAAAATATCAAAATCGAAAGTTTTGATGAAAATGATTATGAAAAATTAGTTGAACGAAAAACTACATTGCAAAGAAGAATATATGAAGAAAAATTAAGATTAAGAGATATGGAAAAAGAATTCCCATATAATAAAACGTCTATTCTAGATGATGAAGAAATGGTTAAAGAAGTAGTATCTGAAATAAAAGAAGAAATTGAAAAGCTTGAAAAGAAATATGAAGAACTCCAAATACGTTTAGATTTTATTAAAGATCCACAAAGGGGAGTAAGTTAATATAATTCAATATTACCAAATAATTATAACTAAAATCATATTGCATATAGGCTATTATTGTGCTATAATAATTAAGTAACTTGACTTATAAAAAGCTAGGTTTAAGTATATATAAATTAGGAGGTTTATAAAATTGGATTACAGAGAAGCAGCCAAGAAGGCAGCAAAAAACTTTTTTGAAAATGAAAAGCAATTCCATTTAGGTGTTATACCAACAGAACAACCAAATCCGAAAACTCGTACTTTAAGTTCTACGATTGCTAAGGATACAGAAGCTGGAGTTAGAATGATTTTATCAGCTGACGAATCAATTCCTGAAGTTGTACGTAGAGCATTTAAAACTCCAGAGTTTCAAAAATTTGTAGATGATGTAAAGAAAGCGATTGATAATCGTAAAACAGTATTATTCTCAAGTGTTGGTGCTTCAGGAAGAATGGCTATTACACTTGATGCAATGTGGAGATATTTCTGGACATCTTTAATTCAAAAGTTACCAGAAAAGAAACAATTATTTATGGAAATTAGTGAAGTTTCTAATAGCTTTACAACTGGTGGCGACCGTGCATTAGTTCACTCAGTAGAAAACTTTGAAGACTATTTAACTTTTGGTCGTGAACAAGTTCGTGAAGCTGGTCTTGGACCTGGTGACGTATTAGTTGGACTTGCGGAATGTGGTTTATCAGCAAGTATCAATGGTTCAGTATTAGAAGCTGAAGAACGTGGATGTACTACATATTATTTCTATACTAATCCAGAAGATATATTATGTAAATATGTTGACCGTGCAAGACTATCATTTGAACGCGAAAACATTACGAAAGTTAATTTATTCGTAGGTAATATGGCAGTAGCAGGTTCTACAAGAATGCAATCAGCAACTGTTCAATTATTAGCAGTTGGTGCAGCTATGGAAGTTGCTGGATGGAGATGGCTAAAAGAAAACTTAAATGAAGATGAATTAAAAGTAATTGGCCAAGGTGCATTAGAGCTTGAAGAATATACTTATGAGTTTGAACGTTTAATAAAAGAATTATCAACTGGTGAAGCAGTGAAAGGTTTAGCTAAAGCAGTAGAGTATGAAACTAATACATATAATCAAAAAGGTTTAATTACATATTGTACTCATGACTACCTACTTGATATTCTTACTGATACAACTGAACGTCAACCTACATTTACACTACCACCATTTAGAAAATTTGATGATCATGAAAGTCCAGTAAGTTGGGCATATATTAAAGATCCACTATATCCTAATAAAGTAGCGTGGCAACATGTTTTCAGACGTCCAATTAAAGGTTTAGACTGGACTGCGGAAGATTATAAACGTTTAGGTGCTGCAGAAGATATTATTAATAACCCTCCAAAGATTTCAACTGAGGAAGTATTTAAATATAATATCGGTTATGAAGATGATCCATCACGTTATATGCGTCATCCTGCACATCTAGTATGTCTTGATATTAATGGTTCTGCAAATGAAGATGTTATGAACTGGTTTAATACAAACGTTAAGAAGTTTGATGGTGGCGTAGTTATTCGTATGGGAGATATTTCAGATAAGAAATTATATGAAAATGAAATTCATATCCCAGTTAAGTTACCACGTACTATTACAGATTTAATGACTCATGTTATGGTTAAAATTGCATTCAACTTATTGAGTACAGCTACTATGGCAAAAATGGGACGTATTTGGGGTAATTGGATGATTCAAGTATTACCAACAAACAAAAAGTTAATTGACCGTAGTACAAGAATTATTGCTAATCTTGCAAATATTCCATATGAACAAGCACTTGAAGAATTCTTCTATTCTTACTTAACTCGTAAGAAAGATGAAGTATATAAAGAGTCTTATGTAGTGGAAACATTAAGAAGATTAGGATTTGATCCTGCAAAATCATTAGATGAATAATAGAGAAGCTCCTAGAAATAGGAGCCTTTTTGAAAGGGGTATTCTATGGCTAAAATAGCTATTATTGGTTTAAGTGGTGGATCGATTTTTATGAAAGTAAACTCGTTTCCTGAAAAAGGAGAAACGAAAGTTGCGGAGGATTTATATTTTGAACCAGGTGGAAAAGGTTTTAATCAAGCGGTAGCTTGTAGTAGGTTAGGTCTTAAATGTTATTTTTTATCTGCAATTGGTGATGACCATTATGGAAATGAATGTAAGAAAGTGTTAATGAATGAAAATGTTGATTTCACTTTAGTACAGAAAAATGATAATACATCACTAGCAACAATTATTACTGATGATGAAGGTGAAAATAAAGTCATAGTTAGTCACGGAGCAAAATTACATCTCGATGATTTGAAAATTTTTTCAAGTAGAATTAAACAGGCAGATGTATTACTTCTTCAACTTGAAGTTCCAATAAATATTATTAAAAAAGCTATTAAAATAGCTAAGGAAAACAATAAATTTGTTATATTAAATCCTGCACCTTTTCAAAAGATAGATAAAGAAATTATAGAATGTGTAGACCTTTTTACTCCAAATGAAGGTGAAGCAAAAATGCTTTTTGATTTATACCCGAAAGAGATTTTTAAAAACATCGTAATAACTATGGGAGATAAAGGAGCGATTCTATATAGTGATAATAAAGAAACTATAATACCTCCTTATAAAGTTAAAGCAGTTGATACTACTGGTGCTGGGGATACTTTTAATGCTGCACTGGCTGTGAGGATTGCAGAAGGAGCTTCCTTAATTGAAGCATGCAAATTTGCAAGTGTTGCTGCTGCTTTTAGTGTTATTAAACCTTATGTAATTAATGCTTTGCCGAAATTAGAAGATGTGGAGAAAGCTTATGAAAAAAATATTAATAACAGCATTTGAACCTTTTGATAACCAAAAAGAAAATTCATCTTTAGAAGTTATTAAAAGTTTAGGGCTAAATTATAAAGTATTACCTGTTCTTTACCAAAAAGAAATATATGAAAAATTATTATTAGAAGAAAAACCAGATATACTATTATTGTGTGGGCAAGCAGGTGGAAGAGATAGTATAACTATTGAGCAAGTAGCAATAAACATGCAATATTCAAAAACTAAAGATAATAATGGAGTTATTAAACTTGGTGAAAAAATAATAGAAGAAGGTAAAGATGCATATTTTGCTACTATTCCTAGTTTGGAGATTGTAGAAAGGTTAGAAGCAAAAAATTTACCAGTTAAACTATCATTAAGTGCTGGTGGATATATTTGTAATTTAAGTTTTTATGCTTCTTTATATTATGCTGAAAAATACGGTTTAGATACTAAAATAGGATTTATCCATTTTCCTTATTATGAAGGACAAAGCAACATAAAAAACATGCCAACACTTTCTTTAGATATTCAGACTAAAGTAATGAAGGAAATATTAAAGATTATTTCATAAGTGTATTATTTGCAAGTACTCAATAAAATTGATACAATTATATAGGTGAATTTGTATGATAAAAACATTGATATTAAACACATATAGTAATCAAAACATTTATATTGCAATTTTGTTTACTCTTCTAGCAGGGCTTGCTACCGGTATTGGTGGCGCCTTTGCGATGCTTGCGAAAAGAACAGATACGAAGTTTTTATCTGTATCATTAGGTTTTTCAGCTGGCGTAATGCTTTACGTTTCATTTATTGAAATCTTTTTTAAGGCTAAAGATTCACTAACAAATGGATTAGGAGCAAAACTAGGTCCATGGGTTACAGTTTTATCATTTTTTGGAGGAATGGCTTTTATTGCTATTATTGATAAATTAATTCCGAAAAACCATAACCCTCATGAGGTGTCTCCTAAAACTGATTTAGAAAATATCAAAAAAGAAAATCCAGATCAAAAAAATCATCTTTTAAGAATGGGAATATTTACAGCTCTTGCAATTGCAATACATAACTTTCCGGAAGGTATTGCAACATTCTTTTCAGCATTAGCAGAGCCAACCTTAGCAATTGGAATTACAGTTGCAATTGCTTTGCATAATATTCCGGAAGGAATATCAGTTTATGTACCAATATATTATGCAACAGGAAGTAAGAAAAAAGCATTTACTTATTCCTTATTATCAGGGTTAGCGGAACCTGTTGGTGCTGTAATTGGCTATTTAATACTTCGTCCATTTCTATCAGAAACTTTATTTGGAATATTATTTGCTGGTGTTGCTGGTATTATGGTTTTTATATCTTTAGACGAATTATTACCTGCAGCTCGTGAATATGGCGATACCCATCTTTCAATATATGGAGTTGTAGCTGGGATGGGATTAATGGCCTTAAGTTTATTACTTCTAAATTAAAAGAAAAGCCCTAATTATTAGGGCTTTCTTCAATATAACGTGCTATTATAAATAAAAGATCTGATAATCTATTTATATATTTTAATATTTCCTTATGGACATTATTTTTTCTTGCGTAGGTTACAATAACTCTTTCACATCTTCTTACTACTGTCCTTGCAACATGGATTAAGCTAGAATCTTTCGTTTGACCAGGCATGATAAATTTATCTAAAGGAGTGAGCATATTTTCATAATCATCAATAATTGATTCTAATTCAATAGTTTTTTCTTCTGGAAAAGCTTTATTTATGCTAATATTATAACTTAAAGTAAATAAGTCTTTACAAATGCTAAATAATATTTTTTTAATCTCTTCATCATTAATGTGATTATAGATAACCATAAGGTAAGCTTGTACTTCATCTATAGTTCCAGATACTTCAATTAAATAGTCGTCTTTATATACTTTATTATTCAATGTTTTTGTTTTTAGGTTGTCGCCTTCTTTTGAATAGATTTTCATAAATCCTCCATGCTGTTGATGTTTTTCTACAAGTTACATAAGAGCCTTTCAATTAGTTTAATTTTAAATGTAAATTTTGGCTTATTTGTTTTTACTTATTTATTTATACTTTTGTACATCATTTTTTATTGTATAATGGCCATTTTCATCCTAAAATACATCAGTTCACATGTCGTTTAATAAAACGACAATTTTATATATATAGTCTTATGATGTTCAAGTTCACTTTTAATTTTTTCTTTTGGAATATATAATTTGATTGGATTATCATTTTTCATAATTTTTATCTCCTAATAACAAATCATATTTTTGTTTTATTCTTTTAATAATGTTAACGATGGTTCCGTTTTCTAGCTTGCTAAGTAATAACCCATCGCAAAACCTTTCTATTCTTACTATTTCTAATAGTTTGTAGAAGAGTTGCTCATCAGTTAAATCTGAGTCTAGGCTTAAACCTTGAACAGAATGATAGTCTGTCATATCATTATTACTTGCAAATTCATTTATTTCTTCAATAAATTGTAAAACTATATCATCGTATGAAACATATGGGAAATCTTTAGGATCATCTCTTGTTCCTTTATGCTTAGTATCAACTATCCATTCTCCAAAAGAACTTTTTTGAAAATAATCTAAATACTTAAATAAAAAGCTAAACATATAACCTCCGATATATAATCAATAAATTACTTCAATAATATTGTACCATAGTTTTATTTGATTACATAGTGTAAATAAAACAAATATGAATAAATAATAAAAAAAGTTTGATAACATAAATATCAAACTTATTTTTTCTAGTACTTTTTTATTTTTCTTTCATTTTATGCATATATATAATAATTGCTAGAATCCAAGCTGCAACTGTATAAGCAAGTATAATTAATAATGGTTTAATTATATTATCGAAAACATTAGTATCAAATCCGATCATAATGTTTTGAAACAACATACTTCCACTTCTAAATGGAAGTACATTAATAAATGTATTAAAGCCACCACTCATACTTTCTAAAGGATACCACATTCCGGATAACATTGATTGACACATAATTAAAATTGATGTGATTCCTCCGACTGATTTTTGGTTGAATAATGTTCCGAAAAGAATTCCAAAACTAACGAAAAATAGTATAGAAATTAAACTAATTGGTATGCATATAAGCATATTTAGGCTAAAAAATGATGGTTCTAAGATTCCGCCAAGAAAAAGCATAATTAATGTTTGGATGATTCCAATTGGAATAATCGATAAAACATATCCAATAATGAACTCATAAGAACGAAGCGGTGTAGTATAAAGTCTAGTTATAAAGGCAGATTCTTTATCTCCTGAAATAACTAAAGAAATAAATAAAGCTAAAAATGCGTGTGAAAAGCTAATCATCCCTGGTGCTAAATATTTGATTTGAAACTGTGAGGTTAGTTTATGAAAGAGTAAATAAAATAATATTAGCATAAAGGCAGGTAATAAAAAAAGAAAAATCAAACTTAATGGATCCCTTATAATTTCTTTAATGTTGCGATTAGTAAAGACTAATATTCTTTTTACGCTTTTCATATTTGTTTCTCCTTCACTAATTGAATAAATGCTTTTTCAAAAGTATTTTCTTTAGTTTTTTCTTTAAGTTCATTTGCTGTACCTAATGCAATTAAATTTCCTTCAAACATAATTCCAATTCGATCAGATAAATGTTCTGCCTCTTCTAAATAATGTGTCGTTAATATTATTGTTGTATCTTTTTTTAGTTCTTGAATAATATCCCAAAGTTCATGTCTGCTAATAACATCAAGCCCTAGTGTTGGTTCATCTAAGAACAATATTTGTGGTTTTGAGACTAAAGCCATACCAATAGAAAGTTTTCTTTTCGTTCCACCAGATAGGACTTTTGCTTTTTTGTTTTCATATTTACTAAGTTTAAACATTTCAATTATTTCATTTACTCTTTTGCTAAGAGCATCTTTTTCTAATCCGAATATTTCTCCATAAAACATTAGGTTTTCTTTCACAGTTAAATTACGTGCTATAGATGTTTCTTGAGGAGATAAACCTATAATGTTTTTAATTTTATTCTGCTCTTTTAAAATCGAAAACCCATTCACTGTAGCATCACCACTAGTTGGTGATAATAGACAAGATAGCATTTTAATTGTTGTGGTTTTACCGGCACCATTAACACCTAAAAGAGCAAATAGTTCATTATCATATATTTCTAAGGAAAGATTATTTACAGCAACGCAATCATTGTATTTTTTGTATAAATTATTAATTTTTATCATTTTGGAACTTATCCTCCATTATTTTATAAAACTCTGTATCTTTTACTAATACCATTCCTCGATTAATATCACCCATAAACATTAGTGTATCACCTTCGTTAATATTAAACATATTTCTTGCTTCTACTGGAATAGTGATTTGACCTTTTGGACCGACTTTAACACTAATTATAAAACGTTCTTTTTCAATTTTTTTCAATGTATCACTCCTAATATTCTTACATTTCTTACTTTGCTTACATTATATCATATTTATTAAAATTTTCAAGATTTAAATTTATTTTTTTGTTATAAATATTCTTCCACATTCAGATAAAAAAGGACCCATTAATTCTTATTGATGGGTCTACAATTAAGAAAGTTGATACAATAATGTACATCTTTCTTTAAATTAAATATAAAAAAACTAGTTCGTTATATAAATGAACTAGGAAATGTTTATTATAAAATATATGAAAACTCGCTTTGTATTTTGCTTTAATAAAAAAAATCAAATATGGCGGAGGAGAGGGGATTCGAACCCCTGCATCTAACGACCTACTAGCTTTCCAAGCCAGCCCCTTCAGCCTCTTGGGTACTCCTCCATAATATATATTGTACTCGAAAAGTATAAAAATTTCCACCCTTTTTATAATAATTATGTACATATTATTGTTTATAGTATGGTTTTTAGTAGCATTCTCTTTATAAAATCTAGTATTTTTTATGGGTTACCGTGCACTTTTATAATTTTAATATCCAAAAACGTAATGGGAAAAATGATGAAAAAAATAGAAAAATAAGGAAAAAAATTTATTGCTATCAATTGGTAATAATGTTATAATAATCTCGGGTTGGCAAATATATTAATGAGGAGGAATTTTAGTGGGTTCGCCAATCAACACAGCCTTGCTAAAAATAATGTATGAGAAGATTACCAAAACTTTTGTTAGTGTTTGTTGGGCTTCTGTTATTATTAGTACTTGCCGCTTGTGGTGGCGGTGGAGATGAAAGCGCTGTCAGTATTAAAGACGCAGTAATTAATGAAGACAATGAACTCGTTTTTGAACTATCTGATGGTAATACTATTAATGTTGGCGTTGTAATTGGTGAAAAAGGCGATAAGGGAGACAAGGGTGACACTGGTGCACCAGGCTCACAAGGTGTCGGCATTAAAACAATTGAAATTGACAACGACGGCATGCTTATCATCACTCTAACAGATGATACCGAAATTGAATGCGGACTAGTAGTCGGCAAGGATGGAAAAGACGGTAAAGATGGAGTAGCAGGCAAAGACGGTAAAGACGGCAAAGATGGTATTGGTATCAAAAACATGGAAATCAACGACGATGGAGAATTGGTAGTTACCTATTCAGATGACACAACAAAGAAATTAGGTCCAGTAGTAGGTAAAGACGGCAATGACGGAAAAGATGGCGTTGATGGAAAAGATGGTCAGCCAGGAAAAGATGGAGTTGATGGCAAGGATGGAAAAGACGGTGTAGATGGTCTTTCTACTTATCAACTTTACTTGAAACATTATCCTGGATATCCTGGCACTGAAAAAGAATGGTTAACTGAACTAGTATCAGGAAAATTAATGCTTGATGTAGAATTTGAATTATTTGATGGTAAGTTACCAGAAGATTATGAAGTTCCTGAATTTATCATGAAAGGTGATGCCTATGAACCAGCACCTCTTGAAAGAGAAGGATATGAGTTTGAAGGATGGTTCTTAGATGACAAATTCACAAAACCTTATGATCCTGAAATGCCAGTATTAGAAAATCTAAAATTATTTGCATGTTGGTCATTAAAAGGATCATTTAAAACGACTGGTAGAGTAGGTACTCATACTATTGAGGATGTACAATATCTATTCCAAGAATTTGAATTATTTGTAGAAGAAGAAAAAATTAGTTTACATAAAGATAACGTAATAAGCATTACAAGTAATGGCAAAGCATTAACTCCAAATACAGATCACACATTATGGTTTAGTGTATTAAAGGAACCAGGTGATTATGAATTTAGAGTAGTAGGCGCAAATCATATTTTATACAAAGCAACATTAGAATGGAAAGAACCAACTGAACTTGAAGCAGTTGAAACTGGAGATCCAGCATATAACGAAGATAGAGAAGAAACATATCAATTATATGTAGTAGATCTTGATACAGATCCTGATAATATAATGTATCAAATTAAACCTGATGGTTCTATTACCAAACTTACAATCCTTGAAGATGATGACAATAAATTAAATTTATGGTTTAGATTAAGTTCACCTACAAATCCACAGCTAGAAGGTCTTCATAGATTCTTAATTTTAAAAGATGAAAAATGGTATGAAGTAAGAATTAGTTATGGTGTTGTGGAAGCAAAATGGAACGCAACCGGAAGAGTAGGTACAAATACAATTAACGATATACAATATTTATTCCAAGAATTTGAATTATTAGTTGGAAATAAAAAATTAAGTTTACACAAAGACGATGTAGTAAGTATTAAAGTAGATGGAAAAGAATTAACACCTAACACTGATGATACGTTATGGTTTAATGTATTAAAAGAAACCGGAAAATACGAATTCGAAATTATCGATAAAGATTATGTAAAATATAAAGCAGTATTGGAATGGACTGAACCAGTAGAAGTAGAAGCAGTTAAAACTGGAAGTCCTCAATACAACGAAGATAGAAAACAAACATATCAATTATATGTAGTAGATATAGATGTAACAACTGAAGATATAGTATATCAAATCAAACCAGATGGATCAATTACTGAACTCACAGTTCTAGAAGATGTAGATGAAGTTTTCAACATTTGGTTTAGAATGGGAACACTTGAAGATTTCCAACAAGTAGGCGAGCATAAATTCCTAATCCTTCATGGTGGAGTATGGAGCATAGCTACTATTGAATATGCTACTTACGAAGGAACTTGGAAAGCTACAGGACGTGCAGGCTTTAATACTATTGATGGAACTCCTTACTTATTCCAAGAATTTGAACTTATTGTAGATGGTAAAAAAGTTAGCCTACATGAAGATGATATTGTTGCAATTAAATGCAATGGTAAGGACTTAGTAGCAAATACTGATTCAACATTATGGTTTAATGTACTTAATGAATCAAGACAATATGAATTCTTAATCCTTGATAAAGATTATAATATTATTGAAGCAGTATTAGATTGGACTTATCCAGAAGATGTAGATGCAGTTAAGACAGGCGATCCAACATATGATGAAGAAAGTGATGAGACTTATCAATTATATGTTGTTGATATTGATGTAACTACTACGGATAAAGTATTCCAAATCATGCCTGATGGAACTATTAGTGAGTTTACAGTTCCAGATGATACTGATGAAATCAATATTTGGTTTAGATTAAGTAGTCTAACTAATTTCCAACAAGAAGGAGAACATATGTTCTTAATTCTTCATGATGGAAAATTGAGTATGGCTGTTATTGAATATAAAATCAATAGAGCAGATTTATTAGCTTCTGATGTAATTATTGAAGACGATGAATATTACATTGTATATGATTTAATGTTTAATGATGTGAAGTTTAACCTTCATAAAGATAATATTAAAGGCGTTTTAATTAATGGTGAAGAAATAGAATTAAAAGATGATAATCGATTACTAGTTAATCTATTTAATGATGATACAGATTATGAATTTGCAGTAATTGATAAAGATCATAATTTATATGTTGCTTCTTTAAAATGGAGAAAAGGCGAAACAATGGAGGCAACACTTTATGGCTCACCAAAATATTTTGATGAAACAGACTCTGTGCATCAATTATATACATATGATCATGATTCATTTAGAGGATTTGTAATCACTCCTGATGGTAATGTATATGATGCCTTTATTCTTGAAGAAGATCATTATGGAGTATGGTTCCCAATAAGTAATCTAGATGGTATTTATAAAGTAATATTATTTGGTGATGAAGAAATATGGAGAATAGTAGAAATTGAACATGAAGAAAAAGAATTAGTATATTATGCAGTTGACTCTTTTGGAAATTTTGAAGTTCTACATGAATTTGAAAATGATCCAAAACGCATGGTTGACCATTTTATTAAAGACTGGAACAAAAAATTTGGTACAACTTGGACTGAGTTAAAAGCAGTTGAATTCTTTAATAGTGCTAAGATTGGTGTCACAAGTTCTACAAATCTTGCAGGAAGTAATATTTACAAGTTCTTTAATGATCCTGTATATAAAGACAAATGGGGATGGTTATTAGATTTTATTAAATCAGTTGATGGAACAACACATCCAACAAGACAAATCGTCGCTATCCAAGGTGATGGTACAAATGGTACTTATGCTTTATATAATGCAGATCATTTATGTTATTCCATTGCAAACTTCTTTAATAGGAGTCATGTTGTTGGTGGATATACTGCTATCAATTTCACAGGTGTAACTATTTATAATAACTTACCAAATTATAATAATAAAATTAAGGTTAGTTATAAACATTATGATCTTGTTTATGAAGGTGAAAAGGTAACAATACCTGCAGGTCCTGAAAAAGCAGATTATGTATTCGATTATTTCACTGATGGTACAAATCAATATAAAGCGGGAGATCAAGTATTATTTAATGAACATAAGAAGTTTACACCAGTATATAAAGCAATCGAATATTCAGTTAAATTCTATGATGGTGAAGAAGAACTGGTTGATCTAGCAGATAAATATACACATGAAGAGGCATATAATCTTCCAGTATTTGAAAAAGAAGGTTATATTTTCCTTGGATGGTATGATAATCCTAACTTTACAGGCGATCCAATAACTACATTAGCTAAAGGTTCTCGAGGTGATAGAGAATTCTATGCAAAATTAGTAGTAGATAATTATTCTCGAGTAGAAGTGACATATAAACTAAATGGTGGTGTGTTAAATTCTACAGATATGTATAAATTAAGAGACTCAGATGTTTATATAGAGGCAACTAGATATAGTACTGCAGGTGATGGTGCCGGTGCAACAATAACTGTTGGAACTGGCCGTGGTGGATTATATTGGTATGTTATTGCCTTAAAAGAAACATATGTTCCAGGAGTTTATGAAGCAATAGGTAAAGGTGTTGGTTATACTAACGCTGAAGCAGACCTATATTTAAGTTATCATGATAACTGTACATCTCCATATAAAGATACCATTAAGAGCATGTACAACAACTTAGTTATAGGTTCACTATTTGTAATAGAATGGTTACCGCCTTCAGTTACTGGAGATACTTCAATTGATATTTATCATTTACCAGCAAATGCTGCAACCGATGATGTAACAGTTGAAATGGTATTACCAGGACCAATGTTACAACCAATGAAAGAAGGATATATTTTTGAAGGATGGTGTACAGAAGAAGACTTATCAGACACACCAATAAATGAGTATCCATCATTCAGTAAAGATTCTGGCGTAACAAGCATTACTTATTATGCAAAATGGAAAGTTAGCGAGTAAAAATAACATTAAGGTCTTATTGAAATTTCAATAAGACCTCTTTTTATTTGTAATATTATAATAAAAATAAAACTTTTCCTTGCTAACGTAACAATGTTATGTTATAATTTACAAATAGAGGAGAAAATTATGATTAAACATTCACTATTATCAAATATCAAATATGTATATCGAGAGTCTTTTAGAAATTGCAAGAAGATGAAGTTTTATTTATTCACAAATTTTTTAACTTCTCTTTTAACACCACTTTCAGTAACTCTCATTTCCACAATCATCATTTACACTTTAACCCATGATGTTTCAATCGATAAATATGTTTTTGTGATTATTGGGATTTGTGTAGTTACATTTGCTTTAGAAGCATTAAATCATTATTCTTTTACTCATTATGAATGGGAAAATACTTTTGTTAGGGTTACTGCTTTTTGGATTAGACTTGCTAAGCACCAAATTGAAATAGACTATCCAAATATTGAACCAAAAGAAAAACAAAAGAAAACACAAAAAGCATTTGAAGCGATTAGTTCAAATTGGGTTGGTATTGAGCATATGCTGAAAAGGGCACCAGTGCTTGTCTTTAATATTGTCGGGTTAATATTTTATGGAGTATTAATTTCTATTTATGTCCCACAAGTATTACCTGTCTTAATTATTATGAGTATAGTAAACTTCTTTCTTACAAAAAGGGCAAATAAATATTTTGAATCAAAACGTGAAGAAGTAAATGATGAGTGGTCTGAAAAGTATTACTTATCTAGAACTGTAACTGACCTTACAAATGGTAAAGATATTAGAATATATCGTTTAGATAAATGGTTCAACAAACTATTTGCATTACTTACCAAAAAAGTAACTTTTTTACGAAAAGGAATAAATAGAAAATATATGTTTGCGGAAGTATCGAATACTATTTTCTTATTTATTCGTGATGCGATAAGTTATTATATTATTATTATGATGATAATTGATGGAAAGATAAATGTTGCAACACTTACATTTTTAATTGGTATTGTTGCTGGATTTTCATCATGGCTCAATGGCTTTATGTCATCATTTAATGATTTAAGAAGAGCTAATATTTTAATAAATGAATATCGAGATTGTTTAGATACGAAAAATGTATTTCTTCATGAGGAAGGTAAAAGTATCAAAAATATTAAACTTCCAATTGAAATTGAATTTAAAGACGTTTCTTTTACTTATCCAGATAGTGATAAACCAACAATTAATAATTTAAGTTTTAAAATTAAAGCTGGTGAAAAGCTTGCACTAGTTGGAGAAAATGGTAGTGGAAAAACTACGATTGTAAAACTATTATGTGGTCTTTATAAACCGACAAAAGGGAAAATATATATTAATAAAGAAGATTTATCTAATCTTAATATTGATGAATATATGGATCTTTTAAGTGTATGCTTTCAAGATTCAGAGCCACTAGCTCTATCTGTATTACAAAATGTTACTTGCTCAAAGGAAAAAGAAGTAGATATTGATAAGTTTTGGGAAGCATTAGAAGATGCAGGATTAAAAGAAAAAATATTATCTTTAGATAATAAAGAAAATACATATATTACTCAAGTGTTTGATGAAAGTGGAGTGCGTTTTAGTGGTGGTGAAATTCAAAAATTAATGTTAGCAAGAGCATTATATAAAAATGCCCCACTCTTAATTCTTGATGAACCAACAGCATCACTTGATCCAATAAGTGAAGAAAAAATGTATTTGACTTATGAGTCTTTTAGTAAAGGTAATACTTCACTATTTATATCTCATCGACTTTCTTCTACTAAATTTTGTAATCGCATTTTATTTTTAGAAAATGGGAAAATTGTAGAAGAAGGAACACATGAAGAGTTAATATCTAAAGGCGGAAAATATAAAGAAATATTTGATATTCAAAGTAAATATTATAGGGAGGATAGCAATGAATAAATTTACTACTAATATGAAAAAGATGTTTCAAATCCTCTCGATTATTTATAAAGCATCCAAGCCTTACTTTTTTCTTTCGATAATAAAAAATATTTTTGCATCTGTACTTCCTTTTATTTCCCTTATTTTTACAAACCTAATAATCGATGGATTATTAGCTAAAGAATCAACAACTGAAATATTAACATATGTCTTTTGGTTAATAACTCTTAACTTAGTTATTGGAATCGCATTACATATAATTCAGTATTACTTGCAAAACCATTCAACAAAATTCCTTTATCATTTAGATAATTTAATTGCTTTAAAATCTTTTGAACTTGATTATGGCCAAATTGAAAGTAATGAAGTAATGAAATTAATTAGAAAAGCAGAAGAAGGATCTAATAGTAGTGGTGGAATAACATATTATGCGGAAATTGTATTTGGTAGGTTTTTAGCTTCGATATTAAAAATCATAAATAGTTTTGTTCTTCTTTCAGGATTATTCAAGGTAGCAACACTTACAAAACCGACTATGCTTGGTAAGATTGTAAATTCTCCAATTACGATAATCATGCTTATATTAATAATGCTTTTATTAAGCTTAATTAATATGTTTATTATGAAAAAGGTTAATAAAAAGTCATATGAAGCAATGATGGCTAATATTGATGGCAATCGTAAATATGGTTACTTTTATCAACTTTGCTCAAATTATAAATATGGAAAAGACATTCGTATATATAAAATGCAAAATATGATATTAGAAGCAATGACAGATGAAAAATATAGTGTCGATAATAATTGGAGAAGTTTTTACATATATAGTATTAAGTGTCAGTCTTTAATTACTTTATTGAATAAAATATTAACATTTTTTGCTTATTTATTTGTCGGATTAAAAGCTATATATGGTTTAATTAGTATCGGAAATGTTGTAGCCTATGCAACTGCAATTACAATACTATTCTCACAAATTAATTTATTAATTCAAACATATCAAGATGTTGTTTTAAGAAACAATTATTTAGATAATTATTTTGAGTATTTAAAATTAGAAAACAAAATTAATTTTGGCTTAAATGAAATTAATGATTATGAAAGTATTGAGATAGAATTTAAAGATTTATCATTTGCTTATCCAAATCAAGATTTAGTTTTAAAAAATATTAATTTAAAAATAAATAAAGGTGAAAAAATTGCAATTGTTGGTAGTAATGGTGCTGGTAAAACAACACTTATTAAACTTTTATGTCGACTATATGAACCAACAAGTGGTGATATTTTAATTAATGGTCTTCCTATTTCATCATATAGTAAAGAGTCATGTTATAAACTATTTTCGATCGTCTTTCAAGATTTTAAATTATTTTCGTATAGCATCAAAAATAATGTTTCATCAAGCCTTGATGGTGACGATGAAAAGGTATGGGAATGTTTAGATAAAGCTGGAATAAAAGAGCGAGTAATGAAAATGGAAGATAAACTAGATACAATCATCTATCAAAGAAATCGCAAAAATGGTGTTGAAATATCAGGAGGAGAAGCGCAGAAACTAGCAATTGCTAGAGCCTTATATAAAGATTCGCCACTAGTTATTCTAGATGAACCAACAGCAGCTTTAGATCCAAAAAGCGAAGCAGAAATCTATGAAAAGTTTAATGATTTAGTTAAAAACAAGACAAGTATTTTTATATCTCATCGGATGAGCAGTTGTAAATTTTGTGATCGAATTATTGTAATTGATGATGGACAAATATTAGAAGAGGGTACTCATAAAGAATTACTTAACTTAAATGGTTTATATAATAGAATGTGGAATGCACAAGCTAAATATTACGAAGAATAAGTTTATTCTTTACAATACTTATATTCCAAGATACAATATAAGTAATATGTTATTAAGAGGTTAATATGGGGAAAAGAGTTTTTATTTATATTATTACAATATTAGTAGTAGGATTCGTATTGTATTTAAATATTGCACCAGGAAGACCAGTAATTAAATTAGATGAATTTGATCACTATGTTAATGAGAATAGTTTTAATAAATATGATATTAATTTTATTCGCGTTAGAAAAGATGATTCTAATATAGTAGATTATTATCTAAAAGTAAATGGTAAGTATTATGTAGTTTTTGATGAAAAAGAATACAAAAACATCGATCCAGTACAATTAGATATTGAATCAACTTATGAAAACAAATACATTGATTTTTATATTTATGATGAATATGGAAATAAAATAGATGTTATAAAAGTATATTACTCTCAAAATTATGAAAAACTTACTCATTTATTTTGGAGTTCATACGACGAAACAATAATCTATTTAATAGTATTTGGAATCACTTTTCTTATGATATTAAGTGATTTAATAGTATATTTACTTACTAGAAAAAGAAAACCAAAAGTGCTTTCTCCTAATATTAAAGAGTCTTTTCGTAACGCACCTTTAAATAAAAAAATCGGATATTTAGTTATTCTATTAATATATTTGGTTCTTCCTTTTCCATTTTTATTAATTTTCGGAATTGCTCTATT
>DUOT01000094.1 GCA_012838705.1 Acholeplasmataceae bacterium | reverse complement strand
TAAAGGTAAAGAACGTAATAAATCGTTTGATGAAATTGAAAAAGAATTTGGCTTAAAGGTACTGCCATAAATAAACTTATTACTTCTTTAAGAGTGAATGAATATAAAGAACTTGGTAGCCACATAACTATAAAACTTGAATTAAGAGCAATGCAAGCTATAGATAAATTAAAGTTTGGTAAAGCAGATAAAGTGAATTTTATCAGAAAAGGAGAAATGTATTCTTTTGAATCTTCTGATAATAATCAAGGTATTAGATTTAGAGAAAATAATGTAATATTTAATAAATTAAAACTACCTATAATCATTAAGGAAAATGATTTATATGCACAAATGGCTTTACAAAACAGAGTAAAATATTGCAGGATTAAAAAAGATATTATTAAAGGTAAAACAAAATATTATGTGCAGTTAATACTTGAAGGTGTGCCACCGTTTAAAATAGATAAAGAAACCGGAGAAATAAAAAATCATCCTAATGATGGTAAAGTTGGTTTAGACATAGGAACTCAAACAATAGGTATTTGTTCCGAAAAAGATGTAAAATTACTTGAACTAGCACCAGAAGTTAATAATATTGAAAAAGAAAAGCGAGTATTAAACAGGAAATTAGACCGTTCAAGACGAAACACAAATCCTAATAAATATAATGACAATGGAGCTATTAATACAAAAGACAAAAGTAAATGGATTAAAAGTAAGAAATATATTAAAACTCAAATGGAATTAAAAGAATTGCAACGTAAACAACGTGAAATAAGAAAACAATCTCATAATAAACTAGCAAATTATATATTGAGTTTAGGCAATGACATAAAAGTTGAAACGATGAATTATAAAGGATTACAGAAAAGAGCAAAAGAAACAACCGTAAATGAAAAGACAGGGAAATTTAATAAGAAGAAGCGTTTTGGAAAGTCATTAGCAAATAAAGCACCATCAATGTTTTTAACTATACTCAACAACAAACTTAAATGGCATGATAAAGAATTAAAAAAGATTGATACAGCAAAAGTTAAAGCAAGTCAATATAATCATTTTAAAGATGAATTTATCAAAAAAGATTTGAATGAACGCTGGAATAACTTTGATAATTGTAAAATACAAAGAGATTTATATAGTAGTTTTCTAATAATGAATGTAAATGATGATTTAGCAAGTATTAATAGAGAATTATGCACGAAACATTTTGATAAATTTAAAGAATTACATGATAAAGAAATTGAAAGATTAAAGTATAGTAATAATAAGTTAATAAGTAGCATGGGTATTTAGTAAAATTTAAATACAGAGGTTGAGAAACGAGCCTAATACTAACGTTAAGCAACCGTCAGGTTGTTAGTTAGTGAAAGTCTTGCGGATAATTAATTCAATGGCTTGAATGTTGTAGTTTATGAGTAATCATAAATGAGAGTCAAGAGACGAATTAATTGATGTAGAACCTGCCAAACGAACATAGTGAGTTTGTGCAGAGTTTCAGATGGAAACAGACAATGATCATATCCATATTTTAGTGCAATATCAACCAACAAAATCAGTATTAGAGATAGTTAGATTATTTAAACAAATATCAACATATAGAATATGGAGACAAAATAATAATTCCAGGTATTTGAAGAAATATTTTTGGAAAGAAAATGCGTTTTGGGGAGATGGTTACTTTGCTTGTAGTATAGGACAGGTATCAAAAGAGACTATAGAAAAATATATACAAAATCAAGGATGATGGTATTCATCCACGAACCTAAAGGTATCGTGGCTTTCTACCTTATTATTTGTAAAAACAATAGTAGTATGCAATGGATGTGAAGATTGTGCTAGAAACATAAAAACATCTTTAGAAAAAATAGCAAACAAAAAATGTTAAATACACTTTACATATTAGAAATATAAAATGTAAAGTATGCTATACAAATTTTAAAAAGAGGTGATTCATACGAAAACATTTTTAATTCAAACTGTTGACGGAAGAATTGTACACGATTTTTCATTTACACTTATTGAAGCAATTAGATATCATAATTGGTATTATAATGAAAACGTATATAATTATGTATTATCAGAAACCACAGATAGACCAAAACTCAATGCAACACAATATTATCCTTTGGAAGATATAATTCCTATCGGTACAGTAGAATTTGTATTGGAATATTTAAAAAAATACTATATTATTGATAATGTTAAACCAATAAATATTCCACAAGAATTAATGAAGCCTGAATACTTAAAACGATGGGTTAAAATACATAAATCAGAAACCAACGTAATTAATACAGGTGATACTCCTATATTCGTAAAAGACAATACAAAAATAAAAGGATGTGCTAATATTGTTAAACCCAATAGAGGATATCCACCAGGAGAATATTTGATATCTGAAGTTGTAAATATAGATTCTGAATGGCGAGCGTTTGTATATAATGGACAATTAGTAGGATTGCAAAATTATGCCGGAGATTTTACTTGGTTTCCAGATGTATGTACTATAAAAAATATGATACGTGATTTTAAAACTAATCCAAAAGCATATACGCTTGATGTTGGCATTAATGAAAAAGGTACATTTATAATAGAGTGCCATGCTTTCTTTAGTTGTGGGCTATATGGATTTGCAGATTATAAATTATTACCTTTGATGTTTATATCAGCTTGGAATGAAATAGTGAATAAATCAACAATTTTATTAAAATATAAATATAATTTTAAAGGAGAAAATATTATGAGTGAATGGAAATGTTATCATTGCGGTAAAGAAGTTCAAGAAAAGGAAAAATGTGATTGCGAAAAATCTAAAGAAAAATGGGCTTACATAACTACTAATGCCGTTAAATCTGGCAAAGAATATATTTGTTCATGCGGAAACAATAGCTTCAAAAAAACATCTCATATGGATTTTTCAGACAGTTATTCAACTACATATGAGTGTAGCAAATGTGGCAACCATATAGGTGTTCATTGTAAAAGAAGAGAGAGTTGGTGGTAATTTGTTCACATGGTTATCAAAAAACTAACTAAAAACTATACAGAAGTTCCATTGTTTTGGGCAATATTTGACTTGCAGAAATATAAAAAATTTATTTCATACATAGGAGGAAACATGAGAAAACCAACAGTACAAAACAAATATAATTTAACTGTTGCAGATATTAGAAAATTAAAAGTAAGAGATAGAAGCAAAATCAAAGAGCCGTTATTTTGGCGTAATAACGTAATATCCGCATGGTGTATTCTTAAAAAATATATTGATAATGAATTTTGGCTAAGAATTTATGATGAAGACGCAAAGGCGTACGGAGGAAAAATAAGAGTGTCTTTTGATGTTTTAGATGGAATGTACACTTATAGGTTTAACCAATTTTTCAAAGAAAAAGATATAGAAAATGAGATGGATTTGAAAATACAAGAATTAGCATTGGAAACAATTAATCAACTAATTGATGAAGGGATATTAATAAAACCAAATTGAATTTTTATTTTCATCGGAGGTTTGCTATGGATAAACAACTAGAAGAATACATTTTAGATTGGATAGAATTAGAAGCATATCGCTCGTTAGAGGGTGTTCCGTTTGACTTTGGCACAGGATTGATAAAGAATGATTTATCATTTGGCACAGAAGAAGCCATATGGGAGATGGAACAACAAGATGTAGAAGAAATTATTAGATGGTGGAATTATAATAAATCAAAACCTAAAAAGCAAAAATATAAAATAAATCATTATGAGCGTAAACAAATTGATAAAATCAAACTTAGGAAATTGGCTGATTATGCTTACACAATTTATTATAATGAACGGAAAAAAAGGTATGTTAGATTCTATCTTAGTGGATGTCGACAATATGCAAAATGGTGTACTAATCGCAAAATACGCCACAGAAATGATTTTCCGTTAAAACATTCAGGATACAGAAAAGCATTTGACTATACTTGGTGCATCTGGTAAAGGAGATACTAATGAAGAAAATACTTATTGTTTTAGCAATTTTGTTCCTGGCAGCTCAAATAAGTATATGTGCCAAACAACAAAATGCAAAAATAAATATGTTGACAAGTGATGAAGAAAGTAGTAATATAGTATTAGTTAGTTGCAATACAAAAGAAACTCAAGAGTTAAGAGATGAAATTATAGACATTAAAAAACAAGAGAAAAGTGAAGAAGTGATGCCAAACTATGATGTTCCATTAGATAAAGAAATTCAACAATATTTATACAGTAAATGCAAGGAATATGAAATAGAATATGAATTAGCATTAGCTATTATTCAAGTTGAAAGTAATTTTAAACCTAATGCGGTTAATGTTAATTCTAATAATACAAAAGATGTAGGATTGTTTCAGATTAATAGTTTTAATCATAAATGGTTATCGGAAGAATTAGGAATTACTGATTTTGCAGATCCTTATCAAAATATTGATGCAGGAATATTTATGTT
>DUOT01000093.1 GCA_012838705.1 Acholeplasmataceae bacterium | reverse complement strand
TACCACCTATAGTTCCTCCCGCAAGCATTCCAACACCAACACAAATTAAGAATGTTGTGATTGCATACTCCCCATTAGGATCTACCATCATCACCGGATTATTTTGAGTGTATGCATACATATTATATGATCAGAATAGACATCTGAATTCTTACCCCATTTTTCTTTAGCTCAGTTTTTTCATGTAATTTATTTTGCGTAAACATCATGCTTAAAATTGATTTTAATGGCCAATAGAACGGTCAACAGGAGTATAGTGGTAGAGAAATTAATCCCCCCCTATGTAAGATTTACTGGGTGAGGAAATCCATTAATTATTTGGAATATTTAAGCTGTTATTTTTTACTTTCTTAATATAACATCAAGCATTAAAAGTGTAGTTAATCCTTGGTATTGATTCAACACTCCCCTTTCTTAAGAGAACCATTTTGAAAAGGAAAATTACTTTTATGTAATTCATAATTAAAAATTGAATTCTGTGGTCTCGTAAAAGATAATTGATTTGTCTAAATGTTTTGCATATAATAGACCACCTCGGAGAATAACAAGAAACTTACCATTCACGCCATTGAACTCGTTTATCTTAGAATTCAAGATATGATTAAAAAGTGGACAAAACCTGTGCATAACTGGGCTACTGTTCTCAACGAATTTCTTATCATCGATCAATTTAAAGATTATATTCAAAATTATTCCATCTTTCGACTAAAATTTGCTCGCAATAGCATCCCCTAAGTTTTTAATTTAACATAATTTTATAATCATCTATTATGATTAATCTTTGTAACTCATAATCATATGCAATAAATATACACTCATATTCTCCATCTAATGGATATATATTAAATTCATTGTTTGTTATATTGTAAAATACAAAATAATCAAATGTTTCAATTTCATATTGGATATCAAATGGTAATAAACTTTTAATTTTAGAACTCAATTCTTTTTCCCATAATTGATTCTTTTTAAGTTCATTTTCAAATTTTTCTTTACTTTCATTGTTAATAATTTTCAAATAGCTTACATTATATGAATCCATTTTAATTGTGGCTATTTTTATTTGTTCTGGAAGTTCAAGTTTTATTTCATTTTCAATAGTAGTTACCTTATCCGTATCAAATGAAACACTATTAAAAATAAATCTATATGAACCAAAAATTATAATTAAAGGCAAGCAAATAAAAGCGATTATAAAGTTCTTTTTATATTTTTGATTATTTTTTTTAAGTTTAATACCAATTAAAATTGATAACATCCCAATAGGAATAAATAACCACATTATCCATGAGTATCTTATTATTCCTGCAATTCCAAATATATTTGCTTCACCAATTACGCTTGTTAAAGCAAATGAAGCCGGTGGAGAGATTAAAGTTATCCAAAATATAATATTTGCAAAACTTTTTACTTTTTTCATATTTCTTTTCCTTTCTATGTTGGTTGTAAACCAGGTGTAGGGCTTGGATCTCCTGTTGTTACAAACTTATATACCCAATAAATTACAGCAACTAAGAAACCTGTATTTACACCTATAGTAAAACCATCTGTTCTAGTCATACCATTTCCTAAATCAGTATTACATCCAAATGTGACTGAAGTCCCACCAATTAAATTTATGTTAGCACCAACACTAAAATTAACTATGTTAATTTGAGCACCAATACCAACCGTTTCCAATTGAAACTCTGCCCCTATAAAATCAAATAGATTTATACCAACACCTGCATAGTATGTTGTTCCAAACCAGTTCATCACATCTGATGTGCTACCTGCAAAAGCATAAAACATTCCATAACAACCTTGAGTATGCGTAATATACGAAGAAAAACCAATTCTACCAAAAAATCCTGTAGCAATATAAGGTGAATTATTCCATCCAGCAGATTTTCTTAATTCATATCCAAATAAATTGAACCCACTTGATTTTGATGACGACAATACCTTAGCTATTTGTTTTACTGCACTAGTACTTTTTGTAACACCTGTAGAGCCTCCTACCGAGTTAGATAAAGTAGTAATTGAACCACCAAAAGAAACGGGTCTTTGTTTATACATAATATGACTATTCTGAGTATACGCATACATATTATGACCAAGAATATCTCCTACAGGTCCTATTAACCCATCCGCATTAATAAATCGACCAATCTCAGGATTATAATAATGACTGTTAAGATAGTACCAGCCTGTCTCGACATCCTTGTAAAACGGACCCGAATTATGAATATAGTTAATCATTTTAATATAAAGAAAAATCCAACTATAAGAGTTTTTATAATCGGATTTTTCTCTTCTAATTAATATTAATTAATATCTACCATGTTAAAACAAGATAATAATATTGATTATTGCTTTTAAGAGAGTCATAATATCCAGAAAATAGGCCTCTTGAGATTGGTTTTAAATCAGTAGGCATACCAAATGTTATCGATCTACTAATTACATCATAGCTATATTTTTCTATTGAAAAAGACTTTCCTCTAGTTCCCATTTTAGATAGTTGTACAGCTGCAGGACGTACAAATACATCTGCTATAAATTTTTCAGTATTTCCAAATTTTAATCCCTTAGTTAAACCACCGAATAAAAATGCTATTGCATAGTCTTCCCATTTACCAAATTCTTTTCCAAATGTTATATATGCTGTTAAATCTGATACAAATTTTGTTCCTCCTGATTTTAAACCGGCGAGTATGGCTCCACTTCCTAATCCAACGACTGCGCCTACTGCTCCACCAATTAAAGCTCCTGTTATAACCCCCCTTAAAACATCTTGACCATTTGAATAAGCGGTAATACCACCTATAGTTCCTCCCGCAAGCATTCCAACACCAACACAAATTAAGAATGTTGTGATTGCATACTCCCCATTAGGATCTACCATCATCACCGGATTATTTTGAGT
>DUOT01000092.1 GCA_012838705.1 Acholeplasmataceae bacterium | reverse complement strand
TGTAATAATATTTTATGTTGGAGGTTTTCTGCATAAATTAAAAGGAGTCTTGCTAAGTTTATTAATTTTATTAGTTGGAGTAGGAGTATTCTTCACTTTCTATTTAGTTTTTGTTCCGGAGGCGTTAAGGGATTATGAATATGAGGTTCCAGAGATGAGTTTATCAGATGCTGGAACTAAAGCTTATCATAAATTAATTGATGACTCAGAATTCTATCATAAAGAACCTGTTGCCTATTATGAAAATAATGATTTTGGATTTGTTGCCTTAAGAACATATATTGAATGGGATTATAGTTCAGGAGATCCTATTAGTGTTTGTTTTAAATTTAGATTTTATAAAATAGGTAATTTTAGAGAAAAAGATTATTATGTAGTATTAAGAAAAGATGAATTAATAATTGCGGAAGTATATTATGATGGACAAAATGAAATCATAATTGAAAGTCTCGAAGAAAGTATGTTATACTTTGAAGTTAGAAAGTCACAAAATAATGACTTAGTATATACAAGTGATGAGTTTCCAATGAAAAAAGATTTTTATAATCAAGATGAAGAAATATATTATGGTGGTCAATATATGGAAAATAGTAAAAAAGTAACAATACTCTTTTTTGTCTTTACTCATTTAAGTGCTATTGTTACTGGATTATTATTATATATTTTCCGAAACTTTATATTTGTAAATATGAAAGTTAATAGAAAACAATTATTTTTTGGGAAGTTATTTAAAGGTGAGGCATGAGAATTAATTTAGGAATTATAGGTCCTGGTAATATTGCAAGTATCATTTCGAAAGAATTAATAAATCTACCGGAAATAAATTTATATGCTGTAGCATCAAGAAGTTTAGAAAGAGCCGAAAGTTTTTCAAAGGTTCATGGTTTTAAAAAAGCATATGGTAGTTATGAAAAGTTATTAAAAGATGAAAATGTTGATTTGGTTTATATTGCAACACCTCATTCACATCATTATGAACATATGATGCTTTGCCTTTCATACAATAAAAATATTATATGTGAGAAAGCTTTTACCCTTAATCAAAAAGAAGCAGAAAAGGTATTAAGTGTTGCTAAACAAAAACATATTTTTGTTACGGAAGCAATGTGTACGGCATATCAACCATCACAAAAGGCATTAAAAAACATGCTTCCTTTAATAGGTGAAATTAAATCATGTAATCTTATTTTTGGTGTGCCACTAATGCATGTGGAAAGGGTTGTAAGAAAAGAATTAGGTGGTGGAGCATTACTCGACTTAGGTGTTTATCCTTTGTATTTTACCTTTTCCACATTCGGTAAAGATTTTGAAATTGTTGATGCGAGCATAAAATTGTATGAAGATATTGATGAAGAAGTAAAACTTGCTCTATTATATAAAAATGGCATAAAAGTAAATATGCAAATAAGTGTTAGTCAAAATTTAGGATATTATTGTAATATAATCGGATCAAAAGGAAGAATATATATTGAAAACTTTGGGATGCCGAAAGAAATTATAATATTTGATACAAATGATAATTTAATCAAAATAGAAAACAATTTTCAAAATGGTTATAAATATGAATTTCTAGCTTCAATTAATGCTCTTAAAAATAACCAAGTTGAAACTAAAGAAATGCCACACCAAGATACACTCTTTTTAATGGGGTTAATTGATAAAATTAAAGAATACAAAGATTGAAATAGAACCGTAAGGTTCTTTTTCTTTGGAAAAATAAAAATAGGTATTTACAATATCGGCATTATTTGGTAAACTATAAAAGTATGTAAAAGTATATGATATATTGTAAAGATTTCAATTTATGTGGAGGAAAATATGAGATATGATAAGCACGAGTTTGAAAAACTCAAAAAAGATCTTGAAAAAACTAAACTTGTGCATAAGATAAGTAAAGAGTTATTAAATGAGAATAACGTTCAGGGGATTTATGAAAAATTTATTGATGTAGTAATGGAAATTATGAGTTCTGATTTCGCAAGCATGCAATTGTTACATGATAGTGATGAGGGGAAAAAATTACACCTAATTGCAAATCGAGGATTTAATGAACTTGCAAAGGAAGCCTGGGAATGGATATTTTTTAAATCTTCATATACAACTTGCGGGGAAGCCTTACGCAAAGGCGAACGTGTAATAGTTACAGATGTTGATAAGTGTGAATTTATGGAAGGAACAAAAGATTTAGAAATATATCGAAAATTAGGTAGCAAGGCTTCACAATCGACACCACTTTTTTCGCGGCAAGGTAAGATGCTAGGGATGATTTCAACACATTGGAAAGAGCCTCATAATCCTTCTGAACATGAACTAGATTTACTTGATATTATTGCACGTGAAGCTGCTGACTTAATTGAACTAAAGTGGAATGAAGAAATATTAATTCAAAGTAAAAGTGATCTGGAAGAAAGATATAAAGAGTTATCGCTATTAAAACAAAAAGCAGATGAGGTAAATAAAGCGAAATCAAATTTTCTTGCTAATATGAGTCATGAAATTAGAACACCACTGAATGGTATTATTGGAATGACAGATTTGTTAGCACTAACTGAATTAAACCCGAAACAAAAAGAAATGGTAAATGCTATTAAAGTTTCTGGAAATCGTCTACTGAAACTTGTAAATGATATTCTTGATTATACGAAGATAGATGAAAATAGAATTGAAATAAAACCTGAAGTAATAAATTTTTATAAATTAATTAATGAAGAAAAAGAAATTTATGCTGCCTTAGCACAAGAAAAAGGACTTCAATTTGAAACAATAATTGATGCAAATGTTCCTATTCATTTAAATTTAGATAAAACTCTTTTTAAGAAATCACTTGATAATATTATTGACAATGCTATTAAATTTACTGAAAAGGGTAAAGTAGTATTACATGTATCAAAAGCAAAAGATTTAGGTTCGCAAATAAAACTTAAAATTATAGTATCCGATACAGGTATCGGTATAAAAAAAGAAAACATCCCAAAACTGTTTGAATTTTTTACTCAAGTTGATAGTACGACAACTAAAAAGTTTCAAGGTGCTGGACTAGGCCTAACAATTAGTAAAAGACTAGCTAAATTAATGGGTGGAAATTTAAGTGTTGAAAGTACATATCAAAAGGGAAGTACCTTTAAATTAACGTTATTAGCTGAAAAAGTTCAAGAGTGTGTATGCAAATTAAGAAAGTATAAAGCACCAAAAATATTATTAGTCGAAGATGACCCAATAAGCCAATCAATAATAAAATATTTTAGTGAACATATGAATTGGGACATTGAAATAGCTAATAATGGGATGGAAGCATTAAAGATTTTAGAAAAAGACAATAATAAAGATCTTATTTTAATGGATATTCAAATGCCTGAGATGAATGGATTTGAAGTAACTAGAAAAATAAGAGAAAGAGAAATAGATATTCCAATTATTGCAACTACAGCTTATGCAAATACCGAAGATAAAATAAAGTGTCTTAACGTTGGTATGAATGATTTTGTTACTAAGCCAATTGACTTAGCAAAATTAAAAGATGTAGTTTTAAAATGGATTAATAATTAAAATCGATACATTTAGGTATCGTTTTTTTATTAATAGTTTTAGAAAAATTCTTTATTCTATTATATATATATGATATAATGGAAAAAGAAATAGATTAATAGGGTGATTATATGTTAAAGATATCTGCAATAGTTGATATTGGTTTAGTAAGAACGAAAAATGATGACCGGATTTTACTTGGAAACCAAGTATATTCTGAAGGGGAATATAATTTAGAAATTGATAATGAATATTTTTTGTGTGCTGTTTGTGATGGTATTGGTGGATACTTACATGGTGATTTAGCTGCTGAAATGACTCTTTCTGAATTAAGTAAAGTAAATGATTTCAGCATAGAAAATCTATTAGCAGCTATTAATAACAGCAATGATAAAGTATTACAAAAACAAAAAGAATCAAATGAGTTTTCGAAAATGGGTACAACTTTATCTGGTGTTGCGATTAAAGATAATGATGTTATTATCTATAATATTGGTGATAGTAGAGTATATATATATAATGAGGATGATTTTAAGCAACTAACTCATGATCATTCTCAAGTCCAAAGAATGGTTGATGCGAAATTAATAACTAAAGAAGAAGCAAGATTAAACCCATTAAGAAATATTATTACTGGATATATTGGAAAAGTAGATTTTCATCCGGATATTATTTATCATAAAAATATTTTTAATAAAGGTAATTATTTATTAATATGTAGCGATGGAGTTACTGATATAATTGATGATGATGATATTAAGAAAATATTAAGTTCTGATGAAGATGTAAAAGTGAAGGCTAGGATGATTGTGGAAGAGGTTAAGAAAAACGGTGCCTATGATAATATTAGTATAATTATTATTCAAAAAAACTAGATCTTAAAGCACCATAACAATTAAAATTAATGCATAGATAGGGGCAACTATGAACAACCAAGAAGAGATTTTGTATTCTAAATTTGAATCATTAAATAAAATGCGAAGAAAAGTCCTAAGAAGATTAGTAATATCATATTTAGTATTATTCTTCCTTGGAATAATTAGTTTATCTGTAGTTAGTAAAAACGATTTTGATTTTGATTCCCTAAACGTATTATGGGGTATTATTATTGTTATAGGAATATTTACGCATAGATTAATTCTTAAAAACTATCGCAAACGATTCAAGGCAGAAATTGTTCCAATAGCAATAGAGCAATTTGGTAAAGATATTACATATACACCTGAAGGAATATCATCTCATTATGCGAAGATAACTGATATGTTTGGATACTTCACAAGTTTTAAATCTGAAGATACTGTATTTGGAAAAATCGAAGATGTTGACTTTAAATGTGCAGATGTGAAAGTAGGATTCTATAGGGGTTCAGGCAAGAATAGGAGATATGTAAAAGTGTGTCATGGACAGTTTTATATATTTGACTTTAATAAACGTTTTCGAACTAGTACAGTCATAAGAGAAAAAAGTTTAAGAAGGCCAAGTGGATTAGAAAAAATAGAACTTGAAAGTGTCGACTTTAATAATACTTTTAAAATATATACAAGTAATCCACACGATGCTTTTTATATTCTAACTCCACATTTTATGGAGAAATTAATACTCCTTGAAAGAAATCATCCAGGGGATTTATATATTGCTTTTTATAATAACCAGTTATTTATTGGTATTAATAATGATAAAGATCGATTTGAACCACCAATATTATCCGATATAAATCCAACTACAATACAATCACAATTAGATGATTTATATATAATCAAAGATATAATTATAGAACTCAAATTAAACAATAAAATATTTATCTACTAAAAGTCTCATTTTAGACTTTTTTTATTGACTGCACTTAAAATTGTGATAAAATATTTTTTGATGGAGGAGTACCCAAGTGGCTGAAGGGGCTTGTTTCGAAAACTAGTAGACCAGAAATGGTGCAGGGGTTCAAATCCCCTCTCCTCCGCCATATTGAAAGAACGACTTTGATACAATGTTATCAAGGTCTTTTTTATACTCTAGGGGATTTGAACTACGGTAAAACTAATGGTTTTATCTGGTTTGAGTCCCTTTTTGTCATTTTTAGAACTATTTTTAAAAGAAATAAGGAAGAATTCAAGCTGATTTTTAAAGAACTATTACAGCTGAAATATCACGATTACACGATTAGGGCTACTTTTACACGATATATCCCACGATTACACGATTAGCAAAAAACAAAGGCTTGTGGAACTACAAAACGAGAT
>DUOT01000010.1 GCA_012838705.1 Acholeplasmataceae bacterium | reverse complement strand
TAATTCTATTTCTAATTATATTTATATTTTTATTATCATTAATTAGTTTTTTAATTTCTTTTATTTCTTCTAATACTTCATCTTGATATTGATACAGTTTACTTAATGCATCTTTTTTTCTATCTTTAATTTCTTTTGTAGAACTTTGATAATTCTCATGAACATTTTCTAAAATTTCTTTACTTTCATTATTTACTATTTCATTAAGCTCACTTACAGTATATTTCAATGCCTCTTTTATTTTTAAACTAGAATTTGCTTCTAATGCTTTCTTTATTAACTTCATTCTCCCAATAGATATATTATATTTTTTTGCTTCTTCTTGTAATGTTTTATTATTATCAAACTTTATTTTATTTTTTATTTCTTTATCTAATTCAATATTTTGTAAATCATTTGTTATTTTATTTTCTATTTCTTGATTATCATTTATTACAGTAATATCTATTTCAGAGTTTTCATCAATAAATCCTATTTCTTGTGCTTCAAATAATATTTTTCCTAATACTTCTTGATAATTTAATTCAATAAAATCATTATCTTCAAGAAGTAATAATCCATCAGCATTCAATCCCCTTATACTTACTACTTTATCATCTTTTATTTCAAGTTCTATAGCAGGATTTATTTCGATACTGATGATTGTGCCCGCAAGTTTAGGTGGAGTAACATTTTTATTTAAAAAAATCATAAATCCAAAGAAAATTAAAATGATAAGTGTTGAGAAAGCAAAGACAGGTTTTAATCGTAAATGATTTCTTTTCTCTTTATATTCAAAACCTACTGATTTTAATACTTTTCTTTCTAAATCAGGAACAAAATTTTCCCCTTCGTTTTTCAATTTTCTTTTAATGGCTTTGATTTTCATTTTGCACCTCCACTTCTTTTTTTAATTTTGTTAATGCTTGATTTAACTTCCAAGTAACACCACTTGTAGATAAATTAAATATTTTCGCAACCTCACGTCTCCTATACCCTTCCACAACACACATCATTAATATTAAGTATTCATCTTCAGGTAATATTTTAGATGCTAGATCAATTAATGGTGTTTCTTCATATTTGGCTTGTATTTCATTAATTTTATCTTGATCTAAAATTTGTACCCTTTCCCTACGTTTTAATTCATTTAAGGCTAGATTTCTTGCAATCATGCATATCCAAGCTTTTGGAGAATTTTGATTTTGATATGTGGAAATTTTTTGATAAACCTTGATATATACATCTTGCATTATATCTTCGCATAGAGTTTTATTTTGAAGGATTTGGTAAATAACATAAAATACTAGTCTATGTGTTTCTTTGTAAATAATATCAAAACTACTCACATCGCCTTGCTTTAATTTCTCCATACTTTGCTCTAAGAGTTTACTATTAAACATAAATCCTCCTAGCACTTATATAACAATTTATAAGTGCGTTTTTGTTAGTATTTTTTATTTTTTCATATATTAATTAAAAAAAATCTTCTGAACATTAGTTCAGAAGATTTTAAATCTAATTAAAATAGACTAACGATATTCCAAGTTAAGAATGCAACAGCAAGTAATGATGCTACTAAACTTACAACTGTAATTTGAGTGTTAATACTTGGTCCAGCAGTATCTTTGAATGGGTCACCTACTGTGTCACCAACTACTGCTGCTTTATGAGCAACGCTACCTTTACCACCATGGTTTCCTGCTTCAATATATTTCTTTCCGTTGTCCCATAATCCACCACTATTACTCATAAATAGTGATATTAATAGTCCACTTACAATATTACCTAGTAAGTATCCGCCAATTGCATTAACTCCACCGATAAAGCCAACAACTAATGTTGCTATAATTGCAAATAGTCCTGCTGGAATTAATTCTCTTAATGCTCCAGTTGTTGCAATTGAAATACATTTATCATATTCTGGTTCGCTTGTACCTTCCATAATTCCAGGATTTTCTTGGAATTGTCTATGGATTTCTTGAACCATTCTTTGTGCGTTTCTATCTACTCCAAGCATTAGTAAACTACTAAATACTGCTGGTATTGCAGCACCTACTAGGATACCAAAGAATACGATTGGATCTAGGATATCAAAATATTTGAATTTTGTAAGTCCAGTTACACCTTCAGCTGTTAAGTTATCTACTGCTGTATTTACTTCTGTAATGAATGCAAATAGTAATGAGATTACTGTTAGTCCTGCAGCACCGATTGAGAATCCTTTAGTAACTGCTTTAACAGTATTTCCTGCTGAATCTAGTTTATCAGTGATTTCTACAACATCATCACCTAAGTCTCCCATCTCAGCAAGTCCTCTTGCATTATCTACAATTGGGCCATAAGCGTCATTACTAATAATCATACCAACTATAGATAACATACCAACTGCAGCCATTGATACACCAAACATTGCATAGTTATGATCAGGTGTATTTAATGGTTCACAAATTAAATATGCTCCTAGTGCAGAAAGTCCAATACCAATCATCGCTGGTAGTACACTTAAAAATCCATAACTAACTCCAGATAGGATTGTAAATGCAGGTCCAGATTCACTAGCTTTAGCTAAGTTTCTAACTGGTCTACGTGCATCATTTGTAAAGTAGTCAGTAGTAAGTCCAATAACTACACCTACCAATAAACCAATGATTGTTGCACCCCAAATTCTCCAATTATAATCAAACAACCATGTTGCTATTCCAGTTAACACTGCATAAATAGCTGTTGTAACATATGTTCCTAAATTTAACGCTAATGTAGGGTCATCATTTTTACCCATTTTTGAAAAGGCAACACCAATAATTGATGCAAATAATCCGATAGCAGCAAATGTAAATACTAATGCCGGATTATCTCCTCCTAATGCAATCGCCATTACTAACGCTGCAGATAATGATGCAACATGAGAGTCAAATAAGTCAGCACCCATACCAGCAACGTCACCTACGTTATCTCCTACGTTGTCAGCGATAACTGCAGGATTACGAGGGTCATCTTCAGGAATACCTAATTCAACTTTTCCAACTAAGTCAGCGCTTATATCAGCTGTTTTAGTAAAGATACCACCACCAGCCTTAGCAAATAGTGCAAGTGATGAAGCACCAAAACTAAATCCTAGTAAAGCTGTTCCCATGCCAGTAATCAAGAAAATTAAAGCCACTCCTAACAAACTAGCGCCAACAACAGCCATACCCATTACGGCACCGCCTCTAAATCCAGTTAAGAAACTTGGTCTAATGCCTTTTTTAGCTGCTTCAGCTGTTTTAATATTAGCACTTGTTGATACGAAAATACCAACTTTACCAGCTAATGCGCTAAAAATATTACCAAAAATATATGCAAGTGTCATGATAATATTATCTAGAATTTGACCCTTCCATACTGGGCTTGGTAAAAATAAAAAGATTAAAATTGCAACGATGCCAGCAAACTTAGCAAGAGCGATATACTCTTTTCTTAAGAAAGTGTTTGCTCCATTTCTAATTAATTGTCCAACCTTTGCAATTTTCTCATTACTTGACGGTTGTTTTTGTACCCATCTGTGTAAGAAAAATGCAAATCCAAATGCAAGTAATGTTATTGCAATAGTTCCTATAAGAATAAATAAAGTTTTTGGTTCCATTCTAAACATCTCCTTTTGCAAATGAATACCACTTGAGTATATATAATACTATTTTGTATTATAATACATTTTTTAGACAAATGCAAGCGTTTTTTGTTTTTTTACAAATTATTATTTTTTGTTGTAAAGCAAATCATTTGTCAGGAAAATGTTTCTATCATATAATAAACTTGTAACAAAGGAGGTAATATGATACTAAAAAAATACGATCCATTAAAACAAAAAGTCTTACAAATCATAGACCATAATGGAAAAATCGTTAACGAAAGTTTAGAGCCTAAATTAGCCGAAGATGAACTTCGGAGAATGTATAAAGCGATGATTCTTGGTCGAGTTGCTGATATTAAAGCAGTTCAATTCCAACGCCAAGGAAGAATGTTAACTTATGTCCCTAATGAAGGACAGGAAGCTGCACAAATCGGTTCAGTTGCAGCACTTAAAAAAACTGATTGGGTTGTTCCTGCATTTCGTGAATTTAACGCAATGTTATATCATGGAGTAACCCTTGAGCAAGCATATATATATTGGTACGGTAACGAACAAGGAAGCAGATTTAATGATGATGTTCGCGTTCTACCAGTCAATATTACAATTGGTGCTCAAATAAGCCATGCTGCAGGAATTGCTTATGCAAATAAATATGAAAAACGTGATGAAGTTGTTCTTACATATATCGGTGATGGTGGAACATCTCATGGTGAGTTCCATGAAGGAATTAATTTTAGTGGAGTCTTTGACTTACCACTTGTAATTGTAATTCAAAACAATGGCTGGGCAATTTCAACTCCAAGAGCTAATGCAACAAAAGCAAAAACATTAGCGCAAAAAGCAATTGCTTATGGAATTCCGGGAATTCAAGTTGATGGAAATGATATTCTCGCAATGTATGTTGCAACAACCGAAGCAGTAAATAGAGCTCGAAGTGGTAAAGGCCCTACATTAATTGAAGCCATTACATATAGATTGGGATCACATACAACTTCAGATGATCCAACTATTTATCGTCAAAATGAAGAAGTTGAATATTGGAAAGAAAGAGATCCAATTAAACGCTTTGAAATTTATTTACTTAATAAAAATATTATTACTAAAGATGATGTAGAGAAAATTGCGGAAGAGGCAAATAATTATGTCCTAGAAACATTTAAGGAAGTTGAAAAATCTGAAGTTAAACTTGAAGATATTTTCGCCTATACATATGAAAAAATGCCTAATAGATTACAAAGACAATTACAAAGTCATCAAAAGTATATGGAGGAAGCAAATGGCAACAATTAATTTACTACAAGCGATAAATCAAACTTTGCAACAACAAATGGCAAAGGATAATAAAATAATTTTATTGGGCGAAGATATCGGAACAGAAGGCGGAGTTTTCCGTGTAACTGCAGGACTTCAAAAACAATTTGGAAAAGATCGTGTCATTGATACCCCAATATCAGAAGCTGCAATTATTGGTTCTGCTATTGGAATGGCCGTAGGTGGATTAAAACCAATTCCAGAAATCCAATTTTCAGGATTTATGTTTTCAGGTTATAATCAAATCGTAACACATCTTGCACGGTTACGTAATCGTTCTCGTGGAAAATATAACCTTCCAGTAGTTATTAGAATGCCATACGGTGGTGGAATAAGAGCACTAGAGCATCATTCGGAGAGCTTAGAAGTTTTATTTGCTCATATTCCGGGATTAAAATTAGTAATTCCTTCGACACCTTATGATGCTAAGGGATTACTTATTTCCGCAATCAAAGATCCAGATCCTGTAATCTTCTTTGAACCAAAACGTTTATATCGTGCATTTAGACAAGAAGTTCCTGAAGAAGAATATGAAATTCCAATTGGAAAAGCAAATATTTTGAAAAAAGGAAATGATATTACAGTCGTAGCTTGGGGAGCAATGGTTCGCGAAGTTGAAAAAGCAAGTAAACTTGTTCCTGAAGTAGATATTGAATTAATTGATTTAAGAACAATTAGTCCATTTGATGAAGAAACAATTATCAATTCAGTTAAGAAAACAGGAAGATTTTTGGTAGCCCATGAAGCTGTGGAATCCTTTGGACCTGGAGCTGAACTAATTGCAACAGTTACGAACAATGCTTTCTACTATCTTGCAGCTCCACCAACAAGAGTTACAGGATATGATGTTACAGTTCCACTTGCTCGTGGAGAAAATTACTTTATGGTTGATGATAAGAAAATAGCTTACGCAATCAAAAATCTTATGAAGGTAAGACCTTAAGGAGGTTATATATGTATAATTTTAAATTTGCTGATATTGGTGAAGGAATTCACGAAGGTCAGTTACTAAAATGGTTTTTTAAAGAGGGAGATAAAATAAATGAAGGTGATACTTTATGTCTTGTAGAAACGGATAAAGTAAATGCGGAAATACCTTCACCTGTAACTGGAATAATAAAAAAACTGGGGGCAAAAGAAGGCGATGTTATTACTGTAGGGAGCGTCCTTGCAGTAATTGATGATGGTTCAGGTGAAGATTCTAGTGAAGAGATACAAGCAAAAGTTGAAACTGAAAAAGAAGATGAACCAGGTGGGGTTGTAGGCGATATTGAAGTATCTAATGAAGTAATTGCAACTAGTAGTGAAGCACAAGATGAAACATTAGAAGAAAAAAGAATTCTTGCTTCTCCTCTGGCACGTAAAATAGCTGCCGACTTAAACGTTGATTTAACTAAAGTTAAAGGAACCGGAGAAAATAATCGTATTTTAAAAGCAGATATTGAAGCGTTCAATCAAAATCAAAAACCAATTGAAGCATTTTTATCTGGCGAAGGCGTAAAAATTTCTAGAACGCGTAAAGCGATTGTTGACGCCATGACTTTATCAAAGCAAAAGATTCCTCATTCAACATTAATGTATGAAATAAACGTAACTAAACTTGCAGAGTTTAGATGTGAGCAAAAAGAACTAGCAGCTAAGCATAATGTAAAACTAACATTTATGCCATTTATAATCAAAGCAATAACTTTAATTATTAAAGAATATCCAATTTTTAATGCTAGATTTATTGATGATAAAATTAGCTACCAAAATAATATTAATATTGGTATTGCAATTGACACTACTGAAGGTTTAGTAGTTCCAAATATAAAAAATGCTGATACGAAAAGTATATTTGACTTAGCAAAAGAAGTAAGTACGCTTGCGGAAGCTGCTCATAATAGAACTTTACAATTATCACAAATTCAAAATGGGACATTTACAATTACCAACTACGGTTCTTTCCCAACAAGCTTTGGTACACCGATTATTAAATATCCAGAAGTAGCAATTATTGGTGTTGGACGAATAATTAAAAAACCGATTGTAGAAGGTGACGAAATAAAAATAGCAGATATGATGCCTGTTTCAGTATCATTTGATCATAGAATAATTGATGGAGCAGATGTTGGAAGATTCTTAGCTAAACTTGAACAATATTTAAATGACCCAATGCTTCTACTTCTAAATTAAGGAGGAATTATGGATTACGACATTATAGTATTAGGTTCTGGTCCCGGTGGTTATGTTGCTGCAATTAAAGCAGCACAACTAGGAGCAAAAGTTGCTATTGTTGAAAAGAACGATATTGGTGGCGTTTGCTTAAACATTGGCTGTATTCCAACAAAGGCACTTTTAAGTAGTGCTAAAGTATATCGAGATTTTTTAAATGCTGAAAAGTTTGGGATTAAAGCAAATAACATCGATGTAGATTGGAAAAGTGTAATTTCTAGAAAAAATCAAATTGTTCAAAGATTAACTAAAGGTGTGAAATTTTTACTTCAAAAAAACAAAGTAGATATTATTAGTGGCTATGGTAAAATTATAAACAAAAACACAATAGATGTTGAAGGTAAAAAAATTTCTAGTAAAAATATTATTATTGCAACTGGTGCATCACCAATCATCCCTCCAATCCCTGGAGTTAAAGAAGCAATTGAAAAAAATATTATCGTCACTAGTAAAGAAATCCTAGATTTAGATAAACTTCCAAACTCACTTGTTATTATAGGTGGTGGCGTAATAGGTGTTGAATTTGCAACTATATTTGCTACTTTCGGAGCAAAAGTAACAATCATCGAAAGAGAAAATAATATATTGCTTAATGTTGATGATGAAATTCGTAAAGAGTTTTTAAAACTATTACATAAAAACATCACTGTTCTTACTAAAAGTGAGGTAGTAAAAGTAGAAAATAATAAAGTGACATACAAAACTGATAACGCTAATCATACTACAGAAGCAGATAAAATACTTATGAGTGTTGGTATGAAACCAAATCTTAACTTTTCCGATACTTTAAATTTAGAAACAACTAAAGCAGGAATTAAAGTCAACAAACAAATGGAAACTAATATTAAAGGAATATATGCAATCGGTGATGTTAATGGCCAAATGATGTTAGCACATGTTGCGTCGCGTGAAGGAATAGTTGCTGTACACAATATTTTAGGGAAAAAAGATGAAATAGATTATCAAAAGATCCCTTCAGGAATTTATGGATTCCCAGAAATTGCAATGGTTGGAATGACTGAAGAATCAGTAAAAAAAGAAAACATTCCTTATAAAGTTAGCAAATTCCCAATCGCTGCAAACGGAAAAGCCTTAGCAGAGGGTGAAAGTGATGGTTTTATCAAGATTATAACCGAATCAAAGTATGGTGAAATTCTTGGTATTCATATTCTTGGAAACCATGCAACCGAGTTAATATCTGAAGGTGTAGTTACAATGGAACTTGAAGGAACAGTTTATGAACTTGCAAAATCCGTTCACCCACATCCTACGATTTCAGAAATAATTAATGAAGCAGCTCATGGTGCAGTTGATAAACCAATACATATTTAATTTTAAAAGGCGTCTTTTGACGCCTTTTATTCTTTAATAAAATATACATGAAATCAAATCATCAATAGTAATATTAAAAAAATAATCATCAAGTTTTATTTTATTTAACGCTTCATACAGATCATTTTCACGGAAAGGTACACCAATTAATGACTTTTCAATATCACTAATATTTTCCTTACCAAAAAAATCTCCATAAATTTTACAATCTTTGATTATACCTTCATTGACATTGAAATTAAATTGAACTTGGCCGCCTAGAAATCTTTTTTGCTTTTGAATATCCATTTCAGGTGATTCTCCAAAGTTCCATTCCCATGTCATATATTTTTCATTTTTTAGTTTTTCAATATTTTCTAAATCTTCATTAGTAAGTTTATATATCCTATTTTCATAATCATTACCTAAGAAGTGCTTTAATAGGTGAATAATAAACTCCTTTATCGTAATTTTAGTTTTTATATATGGATAAATATTCGTAACTCGACTACGATTTGATTTAATCCCTTTTGACTGTAATTTTTCTATATTTACATTGAGCACTTTCGAAACCATTTCTAGGTTGGCATTAAATAAAATCGTCCCATGATGTAACATTCGATCTTTATAAAATGTTTGTGCATTTCCCGATATTTTTTTACCATCAACAAGAATATCATTTCGACCAGAAAATTCTGCTGGTACCCCTAATTTATTTAATGCAGCAATAACTGGTTCAGTAAATTTACGATAATTATTTAAATTATCTTGAATATTTTTAGTAATAAAAGTAAAGTTTAAATTACCTAAATCATGATATACTGCCCCACCACCTGATGTTCTTCTCACAACATCGATATTATGTTCCTTCACATACTGATAATTTATTTCCGCAAAAGTATTTTGATTTCTCCCAACAATAATTGCATTTTTATTTTGCCATAAGAGAATAAAATCTTCATCACTTTTGATATGTTTTAAAACATATTCTTCTAATGCCAAATTGTAATATGGATTAGTACTATTATTAATAATTGTTAACATGTCTTCACCTCATACAATATTATTTTATATAAAAGCTTGTGAAAAAGCAATGAAAATGCTTTAGTGGTTATTTATATTTTTGGAAAAGTATGTTATAATATAAATATAAAATGAATGGAGGATATTATGAAAATATTTTTAGATACTGCAATTGTTGATGAAATTAAAGAAGCTTGGGATTTAGGTATTATCGATGGCGTTACAACAAATCCAAGTTTAATATTACGTAGTGGAAGAAAATTAGAAGATGTATTAAAAGAAATAAGTGATATTGTTGATGATTGTATTTCAGGTGAAGTAATAAGTACTGATCATGAAGGGATGGTTAGAGAAGCTCGTGAACTTATGAAAATTAGTCCAAAAATTGTTATTAAAGTTCCGATGACTAAAGAAGGATTAAAAGCTGTTCGTATTTTATCAAAAGAAAATATTCGTACTAACGTTACTCTAATCTTTTCCGCAAACCAAGCACTTTTAGCTGCTAAAGCTGGCGCAACTTATGTTTCACCATTCTTAGGCCGCTTAGATGATATTAGTCAAGAAAGTTTAATATTGATTGAAGATATTAAAGAAATCTTTGATAATTATGGTTTTACTACTGAAATAATTTGTGCTAGTATTCGTTCACCATTACATGTACTTAATTGTGCGAAATTAGGTGCTGATATTGCGACAGTACCATATAAAACATTAATGCAAATGTTTGATCATCCATTAACTGATGTTGGAATCAAAAGATTCTTACAAGATTATGATAAATCACAAAAATAGGACTACGTCCTATTTTTTTAATAAAAAAAGGATATCTTAACGATACCCTTTATTTTGGCGTATTTGCTTTTTTAGTCCATAATTCATTTATTACTTTTAATGCTCCCGGATTTTTACTATTAATTAATGATTTCATATAATTATAGCGGAATATAATAACTCCATCTACTTCTGGAAGTTTATTATTATATAATATTTGATCCGAGAACTCATATGGGTTTGTTTTCCATGAATCAGTGTTGCTTGCATCAGCAGCTTTATATATTCCAAGTCCACTATATAGTTTCACATCTTTATATTTGACTACCTTAGCCCACCAGTCTAGGATATCAGCATAAGGGGCAACTGAATGATTGAATCCCCAATAGATTTGTGGAACTATATAATCAATCCATTCTTCATCAATCCATTTTTTTGTATCTGAATATAGATATGAACCATAGTGAGAAAAACCAGCAGTATATGAACCATTAGTAATAGCTGTTCCATTTGCATCATATTTTACTTTACCATCGCCATTTTTCCAAATACCACTTGGAGAAATACCAAGTTCAACATTACGGTTATTATCTTTATTAAATTTATCCATCTCTAATTTTAAATCTCTAATAAAGATATCTACTTGTTCACGACGCCAGTCATGAATGTTTGTAGTATTACTTAGATGTTTATATTTGTTATATGTTACTGCATCAGCACTTGAATCCATTGAAATATAAAAATAATCATCAAAATGAATCGCATCGATATCATATTTCTCCATTAACTCCAAACAAACATCTATTAAATATTCTCGTACAGCTGGTTCACCTGGATTTAGGATTGCTCCAGAAGAACCAACTAAAATATTTTCAGGATTACTTGCTGGATTTAAAGGATAATTTTGATACTCTTTAGCAATTGTTTGTGCAGATACTTTACTACCTTTAATTCGATAAGGATTTAGCCATGCATGGAATTCTATTCCCCTACGATGAGCCTCTTCAATGAACCATTCTAAATAATCCCATTCATCAAAATTTAGTCCTTGAACGCTAGATCTTTTTGGACTTAAATCAGTATCGTAAAGTGCATCATTATGTATTCGAACATGATATACAATCGCATTCATATTCCAAGATTCTAAAGTATTCAATACATCATTTATTTGGTTCATGGCTTGTTGTTTACCTGTAAAGGAAGCAATATCACCAGTTAGGTGTGATACCCACATACCTCGGAAGTCAACTGATTTTTCTTCATAATTTGCAGGTATATAGATTTGTGAACCATCACGATATTTATTATTACCATAAGCTTTAAGCCATACAGCTTTTAGTAAAATATTTTCATCAAAATCAAATGTAAATGGAGGCTCTATAATATTACCTTCATATGTCCAATGTAGGAATGTCACTCCCGATTTTGTAGGTATAGGTAATTTATCAATTTCATCACCAGATTGTACAATTAACGGTGCTAAATCACCAGCTCCATTAGTATCAAATTTAATTAAATATTGGACCCATTTTGCATATAAAGTAAGTGGTCCATTTACAGGTTTGTCAAAATCATAAGGAATAGTTAATTCTTCATCCTCAAACCAACCACCAAATGTATAATTAGTTCTTAATGGGTCTTCAGGCTTAACAACTTTACTACCATGATCAACTATTTGTTCATTGACTTTAGTACCACCATCAGTATCAAAACGAACATAATAACTATTAAGATCCCACACTGCTACTAGAGTAATATCTTCAGCAGGCATTTTATCAAGAGCAAATGGTTCATTATTATAATACCAACCAATAAAATTATGTCCTTCTTTTTCAGGAACAACATCTATTTCTATATTTTCTTGATATAGAAAACTAATTGGATCTAAATTATTTCCACCATTCGTATCAAAAGATATTGTATACGAATTGACTTCCCATTTCGCAAACAATGTTAAATCTGAAGTTACTTTACTTTCATTTGTAAATTCTTGTTTATATTCTTCATCTTCAAACCAACCAAGGAAAGTATGACCTTCTTTAATTGGTGTAGGTAAATCTACAGTATCGCCACTATTTACATCTATTGCAGCAATACTATCTCCGCCCATAGTATTAAAAGTCACTTGATATTCATTTATACATCCTGCGAGTATAAATATTAAGAAGAATAATAAAAAAATTCTAAATTTCATTGAGATAACCCCCTGTGTTAGTATACTATGGAAACAGTAAAAATTCAACATCTAAAAAATAAATAAGATGTACAAAGCTTCCTAAAGTCTAATATACTTTATTTTTTTAAAAAAAGCAAATAGTAATCCATTTTTAATTAGTAAATGATATAATAATAAAGGGAGGATTATGATGCTACTTAAAAATTGTAAATATATTTATAATAATAAATATT
>DUOT01000091.1 GCA_012838705.1 Acholeplasmataceae bacterium | reverse complement strand
CCGCATCCCCCCTACCCTAGTTTCTATCACCAAGCTCAATGTGAATCTTGTTGTGACATGATCTGCACAGGCTCATAAGGTTGGTGGTGTCATTGGTCCCACCTCTACTAACAGGTATGATGTGATGAACCTCGTCAAGCCTTGTGTACCTTCCTTCTTTAAAGCACATCTCACACAATGGATGTTCCTTAGCATAACGAGCTCTTACTCTTTTCCATTGATATCCATACTTCCTGTTATGATCTGGTGATCTAGTATATTGGTTATATGCTTTTGTCATCATTTTTTGATGGTCTAAGCAATACTCTTTATTGGTAAATTGAATACATCCAGGATATTGACAACCACGTTTAGGTTTGTATGGCATAGCACCACTCCTTTTATAAAAATTGGTATAAAAAAGGCCAGGGACTCTCATCCTTGACCTATAACATTTTATATTTTTCTTCATTATAATAATACCACACTATTAATTTATTTACAATGGTTCACAACGGTTCATTGTGGTTCAAAAAATTTTTATAGAGAATGTTTGTATTAACCTAATACTATTTAAATCAATGTATGATATAATCATATTAGAAAAACATTTAATTAATATTATACATGGGGTGAATTATATGAATCCAGATGTTCTTGATCCTAAAAACTTATCATGCATTAAGATATATATTCAAGTTTTAAATTTTTTATCAAAATGCCTTGATAGACTTGGAAAAAATATTAATTTATATAAAGAATCAAATAAAATTGATGATTCAATCTATGTTCTTTTTCAAACTCTTCAAAGCATCTACGAAATAATGCCTTTCAAACTTTTAAAGAAGGATGATAATTTTACCTTTGATTTATCGAAAAAACCTGAAGATAATATATTTTATACAAATATAGATTTGTCTTTTATAAGTTCAAGATTAATTGACATTATAACTAAAGAAAACACTTGGTTTTTCTTATTTAATTACTTTTTTAGAAATGCACAAATGCATCATAAACATTTGTTAGATTCGTTTACTCAAGTTGGGAATGACACTTGCATAACACATTATGGAATTGGCATAATGATTGATAATAAAGTTAGGTCACAAAAACTTATTAAAACCTTATTTAAAGAGAATGAAACCATTGTAAAAAAATACGATAAAATTACAATAGTTAAAAAAAGCGAGCAAGAATATGAAATGAAAGTGGTAATAAATATATCTTTCATATTTGAATTAGTTAATAGTATTAAATTAGCGTTTGTTGATGGCTTGAATGAATTAGCAAACTATATCGATATAATTAATGAATACGATCTAATTAATAAATATGATATTGATAAGAATCTTTATAAAAAGGTAATTAATGAATGGTTAGAATCTATTTAAGCATTATCATATTTGCATAATAATCAAGAAATCATAGAAGAATTTATAGTAAAATTATTAATACTTTTTTATTCTTAAAATAACACAACCATTTGTGACTCATTGTATTGAACGATGAGTCAATAACTAATGGTTTTTTATTGTTCATTTACTTTTTAAATTATTAATATATTTAATGCATTCTTATGCCATCTTTTAGCAGTTGATGTTGAACAATATAAATTTTCAGCTATCTTCTCCCAAGTCTGTGTATCTAGATAACGCATTATCAATAAATTTTTATAATCTTCGTTTTCCATCTTTTCAATAACCTGTAGTATTTCTACTTTGAGTCTTTCCAACTCCTTTTTAAGATCTGCAATCTTATTATCCACTTCAGACTTTTTTACTATCCATTTGACATACGGAGCTTCTTGATTATGTGTTCCATCGACTCTTATTCCATCATAGTTTGAACTAGTAACTGTATTTGATAATCTTTCAAATTCCTCTGACCTTAACTGTAATTGTTTAATCTTTAATTCTAAATGATACACTTGTGATAGATATTCTTTATTAGTCATGAATCTATACCTCTTTTACTTTACT
>DUOT01000090.1 GCA_012838705.1 Acholeplasmataceae bacterium | reverse complement strand
CTTTTTATCACATTTCCAATTTATAAATTAGATAAAAATATTGAAGGAACTATTTATGAAAATAGTGTCAATGGTATTTATGGGGCTCATGTAGCTGGTGTTTATAATTATTATGTATATGATTTTTATGATCATTATTTAAAGAAAGAAAGTACAGATCAAACTGATATTGAGAAAATAAATGAATATTTAAAATTCTATGAAGAAAAAGAATATGTTAATCCCATTGATAATAAAACATATTCAGTGATTAATGAATTTACCGGTATTGCAGAAGGTAAAAATCTATTAATTATTCAACTTGAAGCTTTTAATAATTTCTTGATAAACTTAAAAGTTGATGGAGTTGAAATTACACCTAATTTAAATAAACTAGCAAATAATTCCCTTTACTATAATAGATTTTATTCAAGTTCTGGTATTGGTAATACTTCAGACTGTGAGTTTTCTGCACTAACAGGTTTATATGGTAACGGAAATGATCTAACTATATTCTCAGCATCAGGAAAAAATTACAATACACTTGCGAAGGATTTTAGTAAGAATAATTATCATACATTTTCATTTCATGGTAATGTTGGAGATTTTTATCACCGCAATAGTGAACATATCCATACTTTAGGTTTTGATGAATTTTATCCTTTAGAATACTTTCAAGAAAATGGAGATGCCCCATTAATCCATGGTTATTTAGATGATAAATATTTCTTCAAAGAACTACCAAAAATATTAGAATCTAAAAGTAAGTTTTTTGGTTATGCAATTTCTGTTACTTCTCATTCCCCTTATGTTCCAACTGAAGAAATCCCACAACATAATTTTAATAATCTCACAACTCTTTCAAGTAGTTATCTAGATTTTTGTCATTATGTTGATGAAGGAATAGGCATTTTAATTTCTGAAATGGAAGAAAGAAATATTTTAGATGATACAGTAATTGTATTATATGGTGATCATACTTCAAGCTTATTTAAGCATGATGTTGAAGGAATTTTAGATAAGAAATTATCAGAAGTAGATTTTCGTATGATAATGCAAAATGTACCATTCATAATATATAATGAAGACTTATTTCCACCACAAGTTAATAATAAAATTGGTTCTACTATTGATGTTTATAGAACTATGGCAAATCTATTTGGATTAGACCAAAAATACCATTTTGGTAATGATTTATTATCAAATGAACCGAATATGGTTTATAGTCCAAGAACTTTAGATATCATTTTAGATGACTCTATAATTTTTTATCCAACAGGTGAAGTCTTTGGAAAGAATAATAATTCAAAAAAATATATTGATTTATTTAATGATTATAAGTATCATAATGACTTAATACTTAAAACTAAATACTTTAAATAAAAAAATACTTCTATGGTGAAGTATTTTTTTTATATTTGGTATAATATAAAAAAGGTGATATTATGAAAAAACTAAAACCTAGTTTTTATATGCGTTCAAGTTTAGAAGTAGCCAAGGATTTACTAGGAAAACATTTAGTTCATATCGTAAATGATACAAAATTAGTTGGTAAAATAGTTGAAGTGGAAGCATATATGGGACCATTTGATAAAGCAGCTCATTCCTATAATAATAGAAGAACAAAACGTAATGAAGCTATGTATGGCCCTGGAGGTCACGCCTATATATATTTAATTTATGGAATGTATTATTGCTTAAATGTAGTAACAAACGAAATTAATATTCCTGAAGGAGTATTAATTAGAGCCTTAGAACCAATAGAAGGTCATCAGCAAATGGCACTTAATCGCTTTAATAAGCCTTTTGATAAATTAAGTAACAAAGAATTTTTAAACCTTACAAGTGGTCCCGGCAAACTAACAAAAGCATTTGATATTACATTAAAGCAATATGGGCAAAGTTTTAATAGCGAAACGTTATATATACTTGATGCACCACTTCACGAACAAATAAAAGAGTCACCAAGGATAAATATAGATTATGCGGAAGAGGCAAGATTTTATCCATGGCGATTTTATTTAGATAAAAACAAGTTTGTTTCTAAATAGATTTAATATATAAATTATAAATAGAATCTGCAAGTTCATCTAGCGTTTTATTACCTGTTTCAATAACATAATCAACGTGAATAATATTTTCGCGAACGAAATGTTTACTATCATTTTCAATTCTACTTTTGATTTGACTGTCGCTGTCCCCGCGTAACTTCATTCTTTGAATACGAACATGGGCTGGAGCTTCAAGTAAAAATATTGTAACTTTATCGCCAAGATATTTGTAAATTCTATTAGCACCATTGACATCAACAATTAACACTTTATTTCGTTCAGCAACTTTAAATGCTGTCCCATAATAATTATTATTATATATAGTTGTTTCTAAAAACTCATTATTTTTTTGTTTTTCTAAAAATTCTTCTTTTGTAATAAAATGATAATCTTTACCATTAACTTCACCAGGACGCATTTCTCTTGTTGTATAAGTTATCATTTTACTAAAATTATATTTTTTTATAATTATTTTCGCAATCTCAGTTTTTCCACTAGCACTAGCTCCAATTAATAACAGCATATAATAAATCCTTTCCCTTTATTTATTATCAAAATTTTATCATATTTTGTAATTAAAGTAAAGTAAGAAAAAAATAGCATTTACATGCTATTTTTAATACTTACTTTTTTCATTAGTTAGCATCTCATGCTTGATATCCCATAATTTTTGAGATAAATCAACATAATATCTATGCGGTTGCTCAAACCTTTTTATTTCATCCCAAATTGTGTTTAATTCATCTAAACAATATTTTCTAATTTCATGAACATTTGGAAGATCATAAACTAATTTTCCATTTTTGAAAATTGGTGTTAATAATTCACGAACATAGAAGTTTGTTAGAGTTTTACGTTTCCATGTTGCATCAGGATCAAATATTTCTAAAGGTTTGGATTCGTCAATTGTTTCATCATAAACACAAATTAAATCTGCTAATGCTTTATTAGTTTCTTTATCAAAGATTCGGTATAACTTTTTAAAATGAGGATTAGTGATTTTACTTAAATTTTCACTAATTTTTATTTTTGGAATAACTCTACCTTCTTTGTCTTCAATTGCGGTAAGTTTATAAACTCCACCAAAGACTGGATCGCTTTTTGAAGTAATTAATCTTTCACCAACACCAAAACTATCAATTTTCGCACCTTGGAATTCTAAATCACGAATAATATATTCATCAAGAGAATTGGAAGCAATAATCTTACAATCAGGATAACCAGCTTCATCTAACATTTTACGAGCTTTTTTTGATAAATACGCAACATCTCCCGAATCGATTCTAATTCCTATTGGTCTATGTCCTTGTGGTTTTAATATTTCATCAAAAACTTTAATAGCATTTGGTACTCCACTTTTAATAACATTATATGTATCAACAAGTAACACTACTTGATGAGGATACATTAAGCAATAATGCTTAAAGGCTTCATATTCATTTTCAAACATTTGAACCCATGAATGTGCCATTGTTCCGGTAACTGGAACTCCAAACTTTCGTCCTGTTAATGTACAAGAGGTTCCAGTACATCCTGCAATATATGCAGCACGAGCACCTAAAGTTGCAGCTTCAGAACCATGAGCACGGCGAGCACCAAACTCAGATACGCTTTTTTCACCAGCTGCTCGAACAATTCTACTTGCTTTTGTTGCAATTAATGATTGATGATTTAATGTTGATAAAACAAATGTTTCGATAAATTGTGCTTCAATCGCCTTAGCACGAACAATCATTATTGGTTCATTTGGGAATATTGGTGTCCCTTCTTTTACTGCATATATATCGCCAGTAAATTTAAAATCCTTTAAATATTCTAAAAATGTTTCTGTAAATACATTTTGCGAGCGCAAATAATTTATATCTTCTTCTGAAAAATGCAGGTTTTGAATATAATGTACAACTTGTTCTAAACCAGCACAAATTGCATATCCTGCTTTATCAGGAATATCTCTAAAAAATACATCAAAATAACATATTTGATCTTTTAGTCCACTTTCAAAATATCCATTTGCCATTGTTAGTTCATAAAAGTCACACATCATTGTACAATTTTTTCTATCCATTAATTTAACCTCGATTTATTATTTTGATTTGCATTCCTTCCATTACATCTAATGCTTTTTCATGTAATGCTTTATCATAAGAATCAGTACAACTTGCATCAACAATAATTTGAGCTTCTGGTAAAGCTGTCTTAGCAAGCACTGCATTTGCAATAACACAAATATTTGATACAAGTCCTACAATTTCAATTTCTTGATAATTACTATTTTTTAAATACTCAAAGAGTTCATCTGATCCAAAAGTATTTTTGATAAACTTTTTACCGGAAAGTTCTTTAATCTTTCCATATAATTGCCAACCTTCACTATCGCGAATACAATGCTTTATAGGAAGGTTTTTACCTTCTTGAGTATTCAAGTAGTTTTCATCGTGAGTATCAAGTGTAAAAACAATATTATCATACCCTTTTGCTTTTTCATAAATTTTGTTTTCTAAAAATTTTGCTTCTGGAAAACCAAGAGCACCATCAACAAAATCATTTTGAAAATCAACAATTATTAATAGTCTCATATTTCACCTCTATAATATTATATCATGGAATGCTTAATATATAAAGTTTTATTATCATTTTTAAAAGACTGCTTAGTTCAGTCTTTTTCTTCTTTTTACAAGTTTTGATATTTCAATAATTACAACTACAGAAAATGATATTGCAAGTGAAATAATAAGCTGGATAGGCGTTAATTGCGTTAATTTAAATGCACTTGCAAATGCAGGAACATACATAATCATTAGTTGTAATCCTAATCCTAGGATAAATGCTATATTTAAGAATTTATTATTGAATGTTTCATTTTTAAATACTGAATGCTCTGTCTTAACATTAAAAGCATGGAATAGTTGTATTGATGAAAGAGTAAAGAATGCCATTGTATGTCCAACTTTACTACTTTCACTTGAATCAAAACTATAACCAATTATATAAGCAAGTAAAGTTAATAAACCAATCATTACTCCTTGTATAGCAATTTTAAAACCTAATTTATTTGCAAAGAAACTTTCATTTTTATCTCGAGGCGGAATTTCCATTACTTCATCACTAGGTTCTTCCATTCCTAAAGCAAATGCTGGAAGAGTATCTGTTATTAAATTGACCCATAATAAATGCATTGCCAGTAAAGGAGTTCCAAATTGGATGTTTAAACCTAATAATAAGAAAATACCTGAAATAATAGAAGCTAAAAAGATTGTTACAACTTCACCGATATTGCTAGACAGTAAATACCTTACTGTTTTTTTAATATTTAAATATATTCCACGACCTTGTTTTACAGCTGAAATGATGGTTGCGAAATTATCATCAACTAATATCATTGATGCTGCTTCTTTAGCTACATCAGTTCCAGTAATCCCCATAGCACAACCGATATCAGCTTTTTTTAATGCTGGAGAGTCATTAACACCATCACCAGTCATTGCAACAACTTTATTTTTCTTTTGCCACGCATCAACAATCCGCACTTTATCTTCAGGAGCTACACGAGCATATACTGAATACTTTTCAATATTTTCAAAAAGTTCTTCATCTGATAACTTATTTAAGTCTTCGCTAGTAATCGCAAGCTCATTTTCTCCAAGGATATTTAGTTTTGTTGCAATTGCCTTCGCTGTAACTATGTGATCACCTGTAATCATTATCGTTCTTAATCCTGCTTTTTTCGCAATTCTAATTGCTTCAAGAACTTCCTCACGAGGCGGGTCAATCATTCCTACTAAACCAACAAACTCAAGGTCATTTTCCAAAATGTCTGAAGTTATTTCTTTAGGCATTTCTGTTAACTTTTTAATTCCAACAGCCAATACTCGTAAAGCTTCTGAAGCCATTTGTAGGTTTATATCTAATATCTTTTCTCTATCTACATTTTTAGATTTTGATATAATAATATCTGGTGCACCTTTAGTAATCGATAATAGTTCATTATTATACTTTACGATAACGGTCATCATTTTTCTATCCGAATCAAATGATAATTCGCCAACACGTTGATACTTATTTTTAATATTTTCTTCAACTAATCCATATAAATTATTTGCTTCTATTAATGCTGTTTCAGTAGGATCACCAATTCTTTTTTTTTCTCCTTCCACTTCACTAATTTCCGCATCAGTACATAATGCAAACAAAGCAAGCATTTCTTTTTCTTGTTCATTTAAATTACTATCAATATTTTTAAGTTCTTCTTTATAAATCTTTACAACCGTCATTTTATTTTGTGTTAATGTTCCTGTCTTATCACTACAAACAATAGAAGTTGAACCTAATGTTTCTACTGCAGGAAGTTTCTTTACAATCGCCTTTTGTTTTGCCATTTTTTCAACTCCGATTGCTAGAACTACAGTAACGACAGTAGACAATCCTTCAGGAATAGCAGCAACTGCTAATGCAACACTAGTTTTGAAAGCATCAAGAGAATCCTGTCCTATTAACCATTCAAGCAAAAATATAACGACACAAATAATAATAGCAATAAGGCCAATCACTTTTCCGATTTGATTTAATTTTACTTGTAGTGGTGTTAATTGCTTTTTTGTTTCGCTTAACATACTAGCTATTTTACCGATTTCTGTGTTCATACCAGTATTTGTTACTACTGCAGTTCCTCTACCATAAGTAACTATTGTAGAGGAAAAAAGCATATTCTTTTGGTCACCTAAAGGAATGTTTTTTTCGGTAATTATTTCACTTATTTTATCAACAGGAAGACTTTCACCAGTTAGCGCACTTTCATCAACTTGAAGTTTAAAGCTTTCAATAATTCTTGCATCAGCAGGAACAAAATCTCCCGCCTCAATAAAAATTATATCCCCAGGAACTAAATCTTTAGACTCAACTGTATTAACTTTACCATCACGTAAAACTTTAGCCATAGGTGACGATAGCATCTGCAAAGCTTCTAAAGACTTTTCAGCTTTACTTTCTTGAGCAACTCCTAAAAAAGCATTAATCAAAACGACAAATAAAATTATTAAACTTTCAATCCATTCATTCGGATCAACAATAATTGAAACTATCGCTGCTATTAATAAAATTATGATTAATATATCTTTGAATTGTAATAAAAACTTAATTAATAACGATTGTCTTTTCTTTTCATCAAGTGTATTTAATCCATATTTACTTTGACGAGATTTTACTTTCTCTTCACTTAATCCACTACTTGAGTTACTTTCTAGTCTTTTTAAAACTTCTTCAGTAGATAAATTTACAAACATATATTCCTCCTTAAAGCAAAATAAAAACAAGACCTTAAGACAAGGTCTTGCTAATCATTAAATCAATGACGATTGTATCCGGATGTTACCATCGGATTGACGAATACAATCTTAAAGCTACTCCCCTTATAAATAATTTACAATATCAAGAGCAAAGATTAGAAGCCAAATCTTAATAGTATTATTGTATGTATTATTTTTGTATTCAAACTAAAGATTTTTAAATTTTGGCTTAGACTTAAGAAGTACTACTGCCTCAGCAGATATTCCTTCACCACGTCCAATAAATCCTAATCCTTCTCCTCTTGTTGCTTTTATGTTAACTTGATTCAAGTCAACACATAATAATTTTGCAATATTTTCTTTTATTAAATTTTTATAAGATTTTAAGTTTGGCTTTTCAATAAAAATTGTGATATCGATATTAGACACTTCATATCCTGCTTTAATCATCATATCATATGTTTTTCTGACAATTTCACCCGAATCAATATCTTTGTATTTGGGATCTGTATCAGGAAAAAAAGTGCCAATATCACCTAAACCTAAAGCTCCAATTATTGCTTCAGCTACAACATGATAGACACAATCAGCATCAGAATGTCCCAATAAACCATAATCATAAGGGATTGTCACACCACCTAAAATTAGCTTACGATTAGGTACTAATTTGTGTGTATCATGTGAATGACCTATACGATACATTATAAACCTTCCTTTATAATTAATTCCATTAATTTAAAATCAATTGGATTAGTTAATTTAATATTAGAATGTTTTCCTTCAATTATTTTTACTTTAACTCCTCCAAATTTTTCAACCAATTCCACATCGTCAAAACCTTGATAACAATTTTCATTAGCTTTTTCTAAACAATCTAAAAATAATTTTCTATTAACTCCTTGCGGTGTTTGAACTGCCCATAGATTATTTCGATCTAATGTTTTATTTACTAAACTATTTTGCACTTCTTTTATTGTATCTGTTACTTTTATACCTAAAACACAAGCATCATTTTTTACTGTTTCATTATATACTTCTATTATATTCTCCTTTTGGATATTACATCTTGCAGCATCATGAATTAATACATATTCACGAGTTGCGAGTTTAACTCCGTTTGCAACACTTTCCTGGCGGGTAGCACCTCCATAAGTGATTAATATTTTATCACTTTGCAAATGTGACACCTTATCAAAATCATCTTTCCTGACTACTAATATTATTTTATCACATTCATTTACTTTTAAAAATTGATTTAATGAATATTGATAAATAGGAGTATTAAGTATTTCATAAAACACTTTATTAAATTGTAATTTGCTACGCTGGCTTTCCCCAGCCATTAATAATATTGCATCAAACATTATTATACTTCCCTTATTTTAATAATTTGTTTTTCAGTAACTAATATATCTAAAGGCACATCTTTCTCCTCTTGAAAGCAAGTATTAGTTAAGCAATTTTCATAAACAACACCAATTTTTAGTCCATGAAAATCTTTAAGATATCGGTCATAATAACCACCACCATAACCTAATCGATAGCCTTGAAAATTAGCTGCAAGACATGAAGTAACAATAACATCTAAACTATTTTTATCAATTAACTCACCATTTACAGGTGCTTTTATATTCGCATCATCAAATGATAATGAGGAAAAGCCTGAAAACTTTCGAAACTCTAACTCTTTCCCCTTTACAACAGGTAAATAAATATTCTTAATTAAGAAAAGCTTGTTAATGAGCTTTTCTAAATTTACTTCGTGACCAATTTTCATATAAAGTGCAATATTAGAAAATTTATTAACAAGCGTGTATAAAAAGTCTATAAAATAATCGTCCATATTTTCATTTGATGCCCGTAACTTCTTAAAATGTTTTCGTAACTTCTTTTTCATTATTGATTTTCTAACTCATCCAAAAATTCACTTAAGTCATCTTCTTCTAAATTAATTCCTAACTTAGAAAGATCATATTCTTCTTCAACTTCAACTGTAGGTATATAAATACTATAATCATTTAAGAAGTCAGGATCAGTTGCTTCTTTTAATGCATCTAGACCAGCTTTTATGATTTCACGTGGAACAAGTGTTTCAAAGTCTTCAGATAGCACTAATCCTACTTGTGCTTCTACATGTATCGATACTTTATTAACCCTAATATCTTGATGTAATAATTCTGAACTATTATTACTTAAATCACGAATAATTAAGTCAATATAACTTTCATCTTCAAATATTAAAGCATATTCATTGGCACTAATTTTAAATACATTATTTAACACATTAGTTTTACCATTATAGATTCTTGCGAAAAACTTACTTATAAGAATTTCTCCAAACTCATCGCCTTTTTTATGAGTAACATCATTTATATTTGAAAAACGAAGCATTGCAATTGCAAATCTCGATTTTTCATCACATAGTTCAGAAACCCTTCGAACCATCGCTTTATAATTACTAAAGCTAATTTTCGATATTGTTGCAGCAGGATCAACGCGACGAATAAGGATAAATTTCTTACCAAAGAAGTTTCCAGAATCTTCGGAAAACCATAAGTAATTATCTCCACAACGCAGTCGGAAATATAGTCTATTTACTTTATGATCTTCCATTTTGCGAGTTTCATAACTAAAGACATCTTCAGGATGCATTATATCTTTTATTGCAAATGGTGTTATTTCATTTTGTTCAAGTCTTAAAAGTTCTCTTAATGCATTACTTAAAATATATGAATTATTATCTTCATCTAAATAAGCAATTGGCATATTAAGCAAATCTAAATAAATGAATAAATAACGTTTAAACTCTTTTGATGCTTCAGTTCTATAACCAGTAATGACAGTATTATCAATTAATACATAGCCAAATCTTTTTCTTTTTTCATTCATTACTAACCTTTTCACTACTTCTAAATCAAGAACAAAATTATTAGCATATGTAAATGAAAACATAACTGGTTTATCTAATGGAATATTTGCAAGTTCTTTCGCAAGATGCCTAATTTTAATTTCTTTATCATCTACTTTTATTTGTTTTAATTGAAATTGTACATGCTTTTCTTTTTGTGCTTTAAATATTTCTGCAAGTTTCTGTGAATATTTACATAATTTATTACTTTTAGTTACATAAGCTAATATTCGAGATTCTTCAAAAAATACCCCATTCATAAGTAATCTTTTTTCGGAATTATTTTTATGAGTCGCTACTAAGAAAGTAGTAAGTGATAAAAGAAAAGTTAATCCAGAACCTCCATAAAAATAATACTCTACTTTTGGGATTTTACCAAAAAACTTAATGTAACTTGGTCCATCAAAGTATTTTATAATATGAGCAAGTAAAACAATAATAAATATAAGTAGAGAATCAATTGATATTTTTTTATTGCTGAGGATGTTCGCAACAATAAAACCAAGGGATAGAACAATCCCAATAATACTTAATATTTCAAAATAACTTAACTCCATATTTCACCTTCCCATGCTTTAATTATGCTCCATAATCATAATCGCAGTAGAACGATTGGTTGCTAGAGGGATTTCGTAAACATCACATAATCGTAGTAATGCGGATACATCAGGCTCATGTGGTTGAGCAGTCAATGGATCACGGAAAAAGATTACTAAATCAATTTCTCCATTAGCTACTTTAGAACCTATTTCTTGGTCACCACCTAAAGGTCCCGACTTAAAACAATGTACTTCAAGGCCAGTACTAGCCATTATTAATCTACCAGTATTGCCAGTAGCAAATAATGTATGATTTTCTAATTTATATTTATATTCCTTAGCAAATTGAATCATATCATCTTTTTTCTTATCATGGGCAATTAAAGCAATTCTCATAAAAATTTTCTCCTTTTATTAAGTATATCATAATTTCATTTTTTTTACAATTTTTTTTATCATTTAACAAGGAGATATTGTTCTAATGTTTCTTTTAATTCCTCAATTGTAATTCCGATATTTATTACACCATCACTAGTAATCGAAATATTTCCTGTTTCTTCCGATACAACAATCGTAATAGCATCATATCTTTCACTTAAACCTATTGCAGCACGATGTCTTGTCCCTAATGATTTTGGTACATCATATTTATCAGTTGATGGAAGGTAAGCGCCAGCACACATTATTCTATTTTTGCGAATAATCACAGCTCCATCATGAGTTGCAGTTCCAACATAAAATAAAGTTGTAAGAAGTTCTTCGGTAATTACACCTTTAATCGGAATCGCTTTTTCAATCAATTGATCTAAATTATCTTCACGTTCTAAAGTAATTAAAGCACCAACACGACGTTTAGATAAATAAGATACAGAATTAATTAAAATATCAATAACAGCATATTTTTCTTCCTCACTAGAAAAGATGTTTTCACTCCGTGTTGAATGAAAAGTAGCTTCAATAAAATGCCTAATTTCTTGACTATAAACAATTACTATAATTCCGAAACTCCAAAATATTAAAAAGTTAATAATATTTAAGGTAATACGGAACTGGAAAACATAGATTACTGCATATAGTAATAATATCGATAAAATCACAATAATTATTCGTTTTCGATGAACTTTAACTCTCAATAAACGATAAATAAAAAAGATTATTAAGATAGTAAGTATAATATCAATAATAACAGTTACAATCCCAACATTTGAAAAGTCTTGTGTATATTCTTTCAACTTTTCAATAAACTGCTTTAACATATTTTTCTCCTTTCAAGAGCATTAATTTTTTCTTTGCGAGCAAAATCAATTGCTTGATAATTGCTTAATAATCTGATCATCTCCAAATCACCTTCATCGATTGCATAATCTATTGGCATATTATTTAATTCATCAACAACTAATACATCTGCTCCGTGTTCTACTAAATACTTAACAATCTCTAAATTTCCATTAATAACAGCATAATGAAGTGGAGTTTGCTCAAGCTCAGCCCCCATATTAACATCACATCCACTTTTCACTAATGCCTTTACAAAATCAAGTCGATTTGCGAGAACAGCTTCATGAAGAGGTGTATTCCCAAAGTCATTTGCAAGATTTAAATTAACGCCTGCTTTTATAAACATCATAAGTAGTTTTAAGTTTTTTAATTTAATCGCAATATGAAGTAAAGTTCTCCCCATATATCCTTGTGTATTAATTTCAATCCCATTTGTTTTAAATTTATTAATTGTATTATTTATATAATAATAACAATGAGGATTTTTCTTTATATTGCTTACAAAATCCTTAAATATTTTTTTCTCTCCACGAGGTCCTTTCATCATCCAATTCCTTTCATAATTTTTTCTACAGTATTTTCAAAATCATTAACCAAATCAGTAATCCAAATAATTGTTATCGGAATATTATTAATTTTATATAATTGATAATAATTTCGATAATCTTCTAAAATATTTATATGTGAAGTATCAGGATTAACATAAAGTAAGACGCCATAATAGCGATTATTTTTTTCAAGCACTAAACTTAAATCATAGTATGAACCATGAACAATAATATCAAATTCCTTAAGTTTGTCAGTAAGCTTACCTAATACCTCTTTTATATCTTGATTAAATAGTGGCTCTTTATTTAATAATGGTTCTAATAAATCAACTTCTTCTTTTCTTTCTTCATTATTATCAATAATTATAATTTTCTTTCGACACAAAAATAGATTAGCAAGATTATCAATATTTAGAGATACTAATTCATTAAAAGTATCCAAAGATATAATGTTGTAATCAGAATCAAAATCATACCCACTATAAATATCAAATATATGTAATTTATATGTTAGTATATTTAATACCGCGTTTACTGATAGTTTATTGTCCAAGAGTTGTTGAGCTATTTTATCATAAAGCTTACGTTTTTCAGATAGTGAAGTAGTATAGTAATTAATGTTTAGTTCTGGATTCTGAACAAATAATCTTGCAATATACTTATGAGTATCATAATTAATCGTTTCATAACCTCTATTTGAATCAACATCAGGCAAAAATAGTCCTTGAATATTAAAAGTTGATAATAATCTTAATGGTGTCGGTGAAAAGCGATAATTTAAACTCATAATATTGCTTGGACGAATACGAGAAATTAGGTTTGCGGAAGAGGAAGAGGAAACAATATATTCCCCTGCAATAATTACTTGTTTTCCACTGATTGCTTTATAAAATTCATTAGCATTTGTTTGATGAGCATCATCAATCAACACAATATCAAAGTCCTTAATATCCAAATGTTGATTTAATATATATGTATTTGTTATCGTAATTATTTTGCCTGCATTTTTTAAATACTCTTCATAACTACTATTATTATAAGGCTTAAAACGACCTCGAAGATTATTAATATTTGACTTTATGATTTTTTTCTCATAATCTCCGATAGTTAATAAACTATTATCTAAGATCTCAGTATTTAAAACTTCAGGGTACCTTTTAATAAATAAATTATATAATGTGCTGAAATATTTGTACTTAAATAAATTT
>DUOT01000089.1 GCA_012838705.1 Acholeplasmataceae bacterium | reverse complement strand
CAAATTTTTACTATTTAAACAACCACATCTTAAAGTATTGGGATTTTATGAATTTGTTATATTTTGTAATAAATTCTTTTTAATTGCAAAAAGAAGCGAAATATTATATAATAAACTATAAATATTGTATTGGGGGAAAATATGACTACTTTAATATTTATCATTAGCTATTTAGTTTGTTTTGTATTCTCTATCATTTATATTAATCCATATCTATTTCTACTATGGTTTATAACTAGTTATATATTTGGTTTTCTTGTTGTTATTATATTTTATCTACTTAATTTTCCTTTAGTGTTAATACTTTCACCAACACATTGGTATAAATCATATTTAATGAAAAGTTTAGCTGCATTTTTGAATCGCTGTTATTTAAACTTAAAAGTTAAAATTGAAGGACTTGAAAATGTTTCAAAAGATAGGCCTCTAGTAGCTTATGCTAACCATAAATCATATACTGATGCTTTTGCTTTAATGCAATACTTTACAAGACCTTTAACTTTAACTCCAAAAACAGGAGTATTTAAAATCTCACTATTAAAATGGTGGCTTAAAGCATATAATGTATTTCCAATTAATCGCACTAATCCAAAGGAAACATTAATGCATCTTCAAAAAGCAGTTGAAACAGTGAAAGAAGGACATGTTATTTTAATATTTCCTGAAGGAACAATTAAGGATAGCAACAAACCACAAGTTGAAAATGCTAAAGCAGGAGCCTTTAGACTAGTAAAAGAAGCAAAGGCAGATCTATTACCAATTAAATACGTAGGTAATGATTTAGTCCGTCATCGTTGGCCAAAGCGTACTCATAGAAAAATAATTATTTATCCAGCTATTCCTTACGAAAAATATAAAGATTTAAACACACGTGAAATTGCACAACTTTTCATGGATACAATCAATAATTAAAACACCAGATCACTGGTGTTTTTTTGGTCTAAATAAATATAAATATCATATTTTTTAAATAAGGAGGGTTTATAAACATGATAAAAGTATTTGCAAAGCCACTTGTCAGTAATATTAATCTTCCAACAGTAATTAAAACAGCTATCCCACCAAATAAAAATACTGAACATATATTTATTGCGACACAAGTTGGTGAAATATATCAAATAGGTGATAATGATATAAAACTCTTTTTAGACTTAAAAAATAGGGTTTTAAAATTAGGAACAAATAACGGATATGATGAAAGAGGATTATTAGGACTTGCACTCCATCCCAATTTTCAAAACAATGGATTATTTTATTTACATTATTCAGTAGTTGGATCACAAGGACCAGGAGCGTTAACTAGAAGATTTGAACCTGATCCATGCAATCTAGAAACTCTTTCTTTAAAATGGTTAAGCCGCGATACAAACTTTGACCATATTGATACATTAGAAGAATGGAAATGTGACATAAATCAAAATATAGCAAAAACAAGAACAATCCTTAATATCCGGAGACCATTTTTTAACCATAATGGTGTAAATAGTCTTAATTTCTCACCAGAAACAAATAATTTAGTCCTTACAACTGGAGATGGTGGAGCCGGTTATGATCCTTTTAATTTAAGCCAAAACGATAATGAAATTGCAGGTAAAATTATTGAAATCGATGTTTCAAATACTTTTTCATCAAGTAACGAAGTAGTAACACAATTTAGTAAACTTCCTCTTACAATTAAAAACTCAATTAGAGTAATTGCAAAAGGAATCAGAAATATTCCTGGAATAACTTATCAAAAAGTAAATAATAGTTTTATTAAATATGTGGGAAATGTCGGACAAGATTTAGTAGAATCAATCTTTGCTTTTGAAGAAAGTGAAAAAGTAGTAAATTTAGGATGGAGAGGGTGGGAAGGAGATTTCCCAACATCAATTATCTCAAATTGTAATAAAAATAATTTAAATAGAAAAACAATAAGTTATTATCAAGAAGCTCTTAATTTAAATGAAATTCGTCTTCGTCCATTAATAAGTTATTTTCATGAAAGCAATCAAAAATTTAGAGGAACAGCATTAACCGGTGTTCAAGTATATATCGGAAATAACATTCCAGAATTAAAAGATAAAGTATTATTTATCGATTTTATGAATAAAAATGAAAGACCTCCAAAAGGGTATTTAGGATATGCAAGTCTTAACAATCATAACTATGAAGAAATTGAAATTGAAAATTTAGAAGGTCCAAGTTTCTTTGTTTCTTTAGGAACAAATATTAACCAAGATAAAATATATTTAGGTGTCAATAGTACTCCAAATGTCACCGATTTGAAAAAAGGTACTGTATATGAATTAATACAAAAATAAAAATCATACCATTCTGGTATGATTTTTTTAATGTTTATTTTAATTCCTTTTTCATATATGCAAATGTTTGTACGATTTTAAATCCTGCGCCCATATAAATATATCGTGCATGATTTTTTTGACCAGTGTAAAAAGTCATAAATTTAGCTCCACCTTTTTTATTATAATAAGCTAAATTTGCAAACAGTGCTTTTCCAAGGCCTCTTCCTCTAACTTCTTCAAGAATCGCAATTCCATCAAAATGACCTCTTCCACTTTCTTCATTCCACATTGCTCCTGTCCAGCCGACAACCCTGCCCTTATCTGAAACTACTAAAAATGGATATGGTTTTTCTAAAGCTAAATTTTCCCTTATGACGCGTTCAAAACCAGGAATTTGAAGTTTTTCATAAAATTCTTCAAGTCCATAATGTTTTTCAGGATCATATAATTCAATCGTAATTCCATCCTTAGCATTTTCATCAAGAACTTTTTGGATCGATGGGGATAATTCATATTCTGAAAGTGGTAAATGGAATGCATCTTCACATGCAATCACTTCATAACGGCGATGGATTAAGAAGAAATATTCAGGACTATTTATTCTTATACCTGGAGCACATGGATGATCATGCTTATCAGTATTAGGAATATACCATGCATAACAAGAAGGTAAGAAAAATGCTGCTTGCGAATACTTACGTCCCATTTTCTTAAAATAATTTTCTAAAGTGTCAAGTAATTTTGATCCAATCCCTTGGCATCTGTATTCTTCCTTAACTACTATTGCATTAACATAACCAGGGATATTTTCATTATCAAGATGGTTTTTACGTAATATACCGATTGCGAAAGCAATTAACTGGTCATTGTCATAAACAACGAATGTAGAATCGTAAGAGAAATCAGGGTTTGTTAGTATTTTTTTCTGATACTCATCGTGAGTAAATGTCTTATAAAAATTCATTTTTTCATAAACTTCATTCCACAAATCACACATCTTATTTAAATCTTCAAATCTTGCATTAACAATTTTGTAATTATTCATCCTCTTCACTTCCTTTTGTATTTTATATCTATATTATACATTTTTTTTGCAATAATAAAAAGGTTTTTGTCACAAAAATTATCAAAACGAATAGCATAGCATAGAGGTGGTATAAATTATTGCTTGGTTTGAAAAACTTGATCCCTTATTGCAAGGATTAATAGCAACGACATTTACTTATTTTATTACAGCTTTGGGTGCAAGCTTAGTATTCTTTTTTAAAAAAGTAAATAAGAAAATACTAGATTTAATGATGGGATTTGCTGCCGGAGTTATGATTGCTGCTTCTTTTTGGTCGTTAATATCACCTGCAATTGAACTTGCTTTACAATTGGGAAGAGTAGGATATATTGAACCTGCAATCGGTTTTTTCTTAGGTGGATTATTCATTATCATCAGTGATATAATTTTAAATAAAAAAACAAAAATTGATAGCAAAACGAAACGAACAATTCTTCTTACATCATCAGTAACACTTCATAATATTCCTGAAGGTATGGCAGTGGGTGTTGCTTTTGGTACACTTGCATTGGGAATTCCAGGCATAACATTAATAAGTGCAATACTACTTGCACTTGGAATAGGAATTCAAAACTTCCCCGAAGGTGTTTGTATTGCAATGCCGATAAGGGGAGAAGGTGCTTCAAGAAAAAAAGCTTTCTTTTTAGGGCAAGCATCTGGAATTGTTGAACCATTTGCAGGGGTTCTAGGGGTATACTTTGCCTTAACAATCCAAAATATATTGCCATTTCTTTTATCCTTTTCCGCAGGTGCAATGATTGCTGTTGTATGTTCGGAATTAATTCCTGATTCATTTAAAGACAATAAGACAATTGCGAGTGTTGGTGTTTTACTTGGATTTATCATAATGATGATATTAGATGTCGGTTTAAGTTAAAAAACATCAGCTATTTAGCTGATATTTTTTTCTGTCTTTAAAGTCTGTAAAGACAATATATATGTTGTAACTAATAGGGCAATAATAGGAAGAGTAATATAAACAATTATTTTATTTACTAAAATAATTGTAATAACTATCGATACCCATATTAATAAAATAGCAGATATTTTTGCTTTTAAGGGAACCTTTTTATATTTTGAATAATAATATATATATTTTCCAAATATTTTATGATTAACTAACCATTTATATAATCTTTT
>DUOT01000088.1 GCA_012838705.1 Acholeplasmataceae bacterium | reverse complement strand
TAATAAAATAAATAAAAAGTTAAGACAAAAATTATATAAAGATGAATTGAAAAAAAATTTCAAAAGAATACGTGGGTTATTAATAACAATTATTTTTTCACTACTATTATTATCATTATCAATTACGCTGTATACCAATAAACCAGTTAATATTATCCAAGATAATATCGTTAATTTTGGATACAATTTATTTGAAATAGGCACATATGAAGAAAATAATAAATATTATACTAATTATGTTTATTTTTCAGAAGATTATGAAAAATTATTGAAAAATAACGTAAAAGTATATCCTTATCTTAAAAGTAACAATACTCTTGTGAAATATAATGATGATTTTAATCTAAAGTATTTAAATATCATATTTGTAGATGAGTTTAACTTTCTTTTTAGTTTAATTTATGGAAACTATCCTGAAAATGATTTTGAGATTATTATATCTGATTACGTTGCGGAAGTATTATTAAAAGCACATTATTATAGTAATGTAAAAGTGGCTACTGATTTAATAGGTTTAACTTATACTACTCAATCAAATAATTTTAAAATCGTTGGAATATATGATACGAAATATGAAAAATATATTGATAATAAAAATAGCTTAGAAAGTGAGTTTTTTAAATTTAGAGATAATTATATTAGTGCTTTTGCTTCCAATATATCAACTTTTTATCAAATTACAAATAGTATAAATTATGTTGATACAATGCTAAACTCACCTTTTATAAATATAATTAATATTAATGAGGAAAGCAAAAATAAAATTTTATATCAAATTGATAGTAAAAATGGTTTATTTGTTACAACTAATTATTTAAAAAACTTAGGTTATAATATAGATTCAATTTTAAATAATCCTCAAGGTGTTTATGATGATATCGATAAAGAATTATCATTAGATACAATTTGGGGTAGGAAAACCTATAATATTATTGGGATATATGATAACGAAAACGAAGAAAGTATTAATATGGAGATTGCATCAATTGCTTGTTATTCCGAAAACATATGGGATTTAACAGCAAATGTTGGATTGGTATTAGATGTGACAAAAGCAAATGCCTTAGATAAATGTTGGAATTTAAATTATAATGTAATGACAAAAAACATAGGGATATTCAAAACTATTGAAACAATATATAATTATAGTAAAAACATAGTGCTTGTAATAGGTTTAGTATTTTTTATTATTTATATAATATTATTTTCAAGTTATGTTTTATTTACAATTGAAGATCGAAGATACTTTATTGGGGTTTTACGTTCTGTTGGTATAAGTAAACAAAATATTAATAGATTCTTTATTAATAATAATATTGTTATATCACTACTTATTTTACTATTATCTTTTATAATTAATTTTCCGCTAATAAAACTTTCAAATAAAATGTTATTGATTAATTCTAGTTTCAATATCATACTTTATCAATTTAATGTTTTTATTTTGGTTATATTAATGATATTTGTATTGTGTATAAATATGTTAATTAGCTTCTTAGCAATTAACAAATTAAACAAAAAGCCAATAGTAAGTATCGTAAGAAATATATAGTATAAAAATCTATTTTTATAGGGGGTAGAAAAATAGAAATTGAATATGCGCTCAATTTCTATTAAATCTAAATATGATTAAACTAGAACATGTTACTAAAATTTATGATGATAAAATTTTCGCTTTAGATGATGTATCATTAGATTTTAATTCTTATGGGCTGCACGTAATAACTGGGGAAACAGGAAGTGGGAAAAGTACATTATTAAATTCAATATTTACTTTAGAGACAATTGATAAAGGGACTATAACTATAAATAATATCATCTTAAATGAATTAAGTAATAGAAAAAAAGAAGAGATTCGTGATAAGTATTTTAGTTTCATATTTCAAGAGTACAATTTAATTGAAGACATGACAGTAAAAGAAAATCTTGAAGTTGTGTTACCACGAAAAAATAAAGATATAGACAGTGATATCAAATATGTTTTAGAAAGAGTAGGATTAAGTAAATATATTAATACGACTGTGAAAAAGTTAAGTGGTGGAGAGCGTCAAAGGGTAGCAATAGCTAGAGCATTGATAAAAAAATCAATAATTATATTAGCTGATGAACCTACTGGTAGTTTAGATGATGAGAATGGTCGAATTATTATGGATATTTTCAAAGAAATATCGAAAGACCACCTAGTAATTTTAGTAACACATAATCTAAAATGTGCTACTGAGTATGCTGATAGATTAATAACAATAAAAAAAGGGAAAATAGTTCAAGATAAAATTATTAATGATACAACACAAATTCAAAGTCTTAACTTTAATTATGAAATAAACAAAAAAGATTTTCATGTTGTGAAAAACTTTTTTATCACTAATTTAAGAAACTCATATTTAAAAACTTTATATACAATTATTATATTT
>DUOT01000087.1 GCA_012838705.1 Acholeplasmataceae bacterium | reverse complement strand
TAGTTTATTCCTCCGTAGGTTACGCAAATCACTGCATTTTTCCCTCTTAATTTTTTTAATACATCAAATACTATTCTAGGTATTGTTTGTCCATAGATTGGGAAAAATATAAATATCAATTCATAAAATCCTGCAACAAAGTCTCGCTCCCAACGATTTGTAATGTTTATGATTTTATCAAAATGGATTTTTTCATGAAAGTAATCCATTAAGGTTTTTGTTGAGTTAGTACCTGAAAAATAAATACAAACTTTCTCCATAACATTATTCCCCTCCACTTTATTATATCATAAATTATTATGAAAAAGGTTAAACTTTTACATCTTGATATTTTAATCAAGTAAATAGTCCCCCTTTCGACAATCTTTTTATTTTTTTTTGATAAAATAATTAGGATATTTTGTCTTGTTGTTGCGAGAATTTATTTAGATTTGATAGAATATTAGCAGTGAAAGGATGAAGGAAATGACACTTAAAGTAGAAATGTTTATTAAAAGACATATTCTCTACACAAGATTAATGGGGGAGTTAGATCAAAACAGTGTTGAAAACTTACGTATTAGAATTTCAGAATTAATTGATAAGTATCAAATTCGTCATTTAGTTCTTAATTTTGAAAAACTTGACTTTATGGATAGTAGTGGGGTTGGTTTTATCATTGGACGGTATAAAAGGATACGTCAAGATAATGGAGAAGTAATTCTTTGCTCGTTAAATGATAATATTCGTAGGATTGTCATGCTTTCAGGGCTTGCTAAGATATGTGTTATAAAAATGGATGAAGATGAAGTAAATAAATATTTAGGGGTGGTTTAAATGAAAAATATTGTGAAGATGGAATTTAGTGCTAAACTTGCAAATGTTACGTTTGCGCGAGCATCAGCTGCAGCATTCGTTTTAGGTTTAGATCTAACAATAAATGTAATAAATGAAATAAAAACTATTGTTAGTGAAGCTGTTACAAATGCGATTATCCATGGGTATAATCAAAACGAAAAGAAATATGTGTATTTAGAACTTTGTATTGATGATAATAAATTAACGATAGTTGTTAAGGATGAAGGTATCGGAATAGAAAATATTGAAAAGGCAAAAGAACCTTTATTCACTACAAAACTTCAAGAAGAACGTGCGGGATTGGGATTTACTATAATGGATATATTTTCTGATGAGATGGAAATCCAATCATCAATAAATGAAGGTACAACGGTAATATGCACGAAAATACTTCCACTGTAGGTTATGATTTATTTTACAAATACGTTGATTTAGTTTTTAAAATAGTAAAGAGAATGAATTTTACAAGCTGTGATCGTGAAGATTTAATTCAAGCAGGATTAATGGGGTTACATCAAGCAACAAAAAAATATGATCCAAGTAGGAATGTAAAGTTTTCCACATACGCAACATATTATATTGTAGGGGAAATCAAAAAAGAAATAAGAAATAGTAAAATGATTAAATTGAGTAAAGAAATGTATCAAATTATTAAGAAAATTAAATCAGTAGATCAAAACATTTCTATCTCTTCATTAAGTAACCATCTCAATGTTAGTAAAGAAAAGATTTTGCTTGCATTAAACTATCAAGATCAAATTATTTCATTAAATAAAAAACATGAAGATACAGAATTACTTGGACTAATTCCTGATGATAGAAATAGATTTGATTTTATGATTCTTTCTGATCTTGATAAAAAAAGTCAAGAAGTAATTATGCTGAAATATTATAAAGGATATACACAAGAAGAAATAGCTAAAAAGCTTAATCTATCACAATCCAAAATATCACGTTTAGAAAACTTAGCTTTAAAGAAATTACGAAATTCCCAATAGGGAATTTTTTTGTATAAATTATGTCTCATAATCTCATAATAAAATAGGTGAGATTATGAACCAAAAAATTGAAAAAGTGAAACAAGAAACAGAGCCAAAACGAAGGATTTGGAAAAATGCTTTTCAGGCTTTCATTTCTGGTGGATTAATATGTGCTATTGCTCAAGCATTTATTGATTTATTTCAAAAGGTTTTTGGGCTTGAAAAAGATCTAGCAAATAATATTAGTGTTGCAATTATGGTATTTTTAGGGGCACTTTTGACTGGACTAGGAATTTATGATAAAATTGGCCAATTTGCTGGAGCTGGTTCACTTATTCCAATTACAGGTTTTGCTAACTCAATGACAAGTAGTGCTTTAGAATCAAAAAGTGAAGGTTTAATACAAGGTGTAATAACAAATATGTTTAAACTTGCAGGAAGTGTCATTGTTGTTGGTGTCGTAAGTGCATTTGTTGTCGGCACAATAGTATTTGTTTTCAAGGGGTTGTTTGGATGAAAGTAGGGAAACAAAGTATTGCCTTTAATAATCTATATCTCCACAACACTGGAGTTGTTGTGGGACCACAGGAAAATAACGGGCCTTTGAAAGATTATTTTGATCATCATTATGATGATTTACATTGTGGGCAAAAAACGTGGGAACTTGCGGAAATGATGCTTTATCGCAATGCTTTTAATACATGCTTAAATAAAAATAATCTTGAAATAAAAGATGTTGATTGTTTAATAAGTGGAGATTTAAATAACCAAATAATTATTGGTAATTATATAATGCGTGATTATGATATTCCTTATTTAGGAATCTTTAATGCTTGTGCTTCATGTGTCGAAGGAATGATTATTGGAGGAGCATTAATAGAATCAAAAAATGCAAATAATGTAATTGTTGCAATGTCAAGTCATTATGCAACTACTGAACGACAATATCGTTATCCAACTGAATATGGAGGACAAAAGCCAGAAACATCAAATACAACTGTATCTGCAGGAACAGCAGCACTAATATCAAATAATGAATCAGAAATTAAAATAACAAAAGCAACAATAGGAAGGATATTGGATGCTAAATTAAATGATCCATTAGACTTAGGCAGAGCGATGGCTCCAGCAGCATTCCATACACTTCGTGAACATTTTAAAGATTTTGATGTTAGTGAAGATGATTATGATTTAATAATTACTGGAGACCTATCATATTATGGTTCTGATATGTTTTTAAGATTATGTAAAGAATTTGAAATTGATTTAAATAAAAAACATCAAGATGGTGGATTATTAATATATGATCGTGAAAATCAAGAAGTATTTAGCGGGGGAACAGGTTGTGGTTGTCTTCCAGCAGTTTTATATACAATCATTAGAAAGCAAATGCTTACTGGAGACTTAAAAAAAATCTTAGCAATTGCTACTGGTGCTTTACTTAACCCGGTTATAATGAGTCAAAAAGAAACAATACCAGCTATTGCTCATGCTGTTGTTTTAGAAAGGGTGTAATCTAATGAGTATAATATATGCATTTTTAATTGGTGGAGTTATTTGTGCTATTGGACAAATCTTAATGGATAAATTTAAATTATTGCCTGTATATATTACGTCCCTTTTTGTTTTTATTGGAGCTGTATTAAATATTGGTGGCGTATATGATAAATTAATTGAAATTGGGGGAGCAGGTGCGAGCCTCCCGATTTCATCATTTGGTCATGCATTAGTCCATGCTGCAGTAACAAAAGCAGAAGAAATAGGTTATATTGGGATTTTAACTGGGGTCTTTGATATGACTGCTGCTGGGATTGCTGCGGCGATAATTTTTGCATTTTTCGCAGCTATAATATTCAAACCAAGAGGATAAAATGTATTTAACAAATAATTTTGAAGAGAATAAAAAAACTTTTGATGAAATGCTTGGAGTAGGAAAGTCATATGATGTCCAAACACGAGAGTTCACTATATTAAATACTAAAGTACAAATGTATTATCTTGATGGACTAGTTAATAACTTAGAAATTATTGGGGTTATGGAGAAGATTTTGGATCTCCCTAGAGAAAGAAATTATCATGATCCTATTGAAGTTATTTATAATAATATAACTCATAAAGCAGCAAAAATTTTTGATAAGTTTACAGATATTTACGATCAAGTTTTAAATGGGGTACTAGTGTTTATTGTGGAAGGGTGTAATAAAGCAATTGGGGTTGAAACTAGAGGTTATCCAATAAGAAGTATTGGTGAACCAGATTTAGAAAAAGTTGTTCGTGGAAGTCATGATGGCTTTACTGAAACATTAAATATTAATATTGGACTTCTAAGAAGAAGAATAAGAGATGGAAAATTACGTAATGAAATTTTTAATATTGGAACTAAAAGTAAATATAATGTATGTCTTTCATATATTGAAGGATCTTGTAGCGAAGACTTAATAAATTATGCAAGAGAAAAACTAAATAGTGTTAACATTGATCATTTAATAATGACTGATAAGGCATTAGAAGAAGTTTTAAGCAAACATCCTTTTAATCCTTATCCGTTAGTTAGATATACGGAAAGACCAGATGTTGTAAGTATTCATTTATATCAAGGTAAAGTTGCTATCTTTGTTGATACATCACCAAGTGTTATTATTGCTCCTGCAACTTATTTTGATCATTTACAACACGCGGAAGAGTATCGTCAAACACCAATGAGTGGAACATATATAAGACTTTTAAGGTTCCTTGGTGTTTTTCTTTCTATTTTTTTAACACCTACTTGGTTATTACTTGTCATGCATAATGTAGATTTGCCAGGTTTTTTTAAGTCATTTAGGCCAGATGATACTGTTACATTAAGTATCTTTATGCAAATCCTAGCAGCAGAAATAGGAATCGAATTTTTACGAATGGCATCAATTCATACACCATCATCACTATCTACTGCTATGGGACTAGTTGCGGGAATATTACTTGGTGATATTGCCATACAAGTTGGAATATTTAGTGTGCAAACAGTATTTCTTGTTGCTATTTCCGCAATCGGTTCTTACGTAACACCTAGTTATGAATTAAGTCTAGCAAATAAACTTTCAAAGTTACTATTTCTCGTTGTTATATATTTTTTTAAGTTACCAGGATTTATTATTGTTGTGTTATTGTGGCTTATATTTTTATTAAGGCTAAAAAGTTTTAATTTAGGATATTTATATCCTTTAATTCCTTTCAATTGGAAAGAATTTAAAAGATTAGTTATCCGCACACCAACGAAGGAGGTAAATCATAGTGCCAAAACTAAAATGTGATGTTCGAAGTTGTATTTATAATGCTGATAGTTGTTGTTGCAGAAGTGTAATAAAGGTTGTTGACGAAGAAGCAAAAACTTCAGATGAAACTGCTTGTGCATCTTTTCATCGCCGAAAAAAAGAAGCTAGTAATCACAGAATATATTTAACCGAATTTGCAACAATTGATGGAATTAATCAATTTGTTAGTATTGAATGCGAAAGTAGACGATGCAAATATAATTTACATGGTATTTGTACTGCTGAACGTGTAATGGTAAGTGGTGGATCAAAAGCTTATAAATATGAAGATACATTATGTGATACTTTCATTGAGAAATAATGATATCGTTATGATATCATTATTTATTAATTGCATGTAAAACTATTGTTTTTTTTTTCAATAATTGTTATAATAGTTTTAGTTAGGTGGTAGAATATGAGCAAAATCAAATTTTTCGCATTAGGAGGTTTGGGTGAAAACGGCAAAAATATGTTTGTTATTGAAGTGGATGAAAGAATATTCATCCTTGATGCCGGCCTTAAGTATCCTAGTGTTGACTTATATGGAATTGATGCTGTAATCCCTGATTTTTCATATTTAGTAGAGAATAAAGAACGAGTGCAAGGGATTTTTTTAAGTCATGGGCATGAAGACCATATAGGAGCAGTTCCAGAAGTTTTAAAACAATTAGATATAGGAGTTTTTGGCACTCACTTTACAATATCAATTTTGGAAGATCTATTAGTAGAAGAAGGAATGAATCTTTCAGACTATAGACTTTATCGTATTAATGATGATAAGGTATTGAAATTTGGTAATATTACAGTTTCATTTTATAATGTTAGTCATAGTATTCCGGAAACAGTTAATGTTGCGATAAAAACTCCGGATGGAGCGATTGTTTATGCTCCTGATTTCAATTTCGATGTTGGACAAGACGAACGATACCGTACATCATTTCATAAAATATGTGAAGTGGCTAGTCACGGTGTTTTAGCACTATTAAGTGAAAGTATTGGAACTAGTAATATTAACAGAATAAATCACGACTATGCGATGGTTTATTCAATTAATGAAATTCTCCAAACACACCATAAAAGGGTTATATTTTCTACTTTTTCTACAGACCTTGATCGTATTCAAAAAATTATTAATATATCTGTAGAGAATAATAGGAGAATTGCAATCATTGGACGTAAGGCTCAAAAAATTGTTAATATTGCAATTAATAGTGGGTATTTAAAAATACCGAGTGGTAAACTAGTAAATTTAAAATATATCGATAATGAAAATACAAATGATGATGACGATTTAGTTGTTATTGTTACTGGCACTAGACATGAACCTTTCTACATGCTTCAAAGAATGTGCCGCAAACAAGATCGTTTAATTGAAATTAAAAGCGATGATCAAGTAGTTATTGTTACTCCTCCAGTGCCAGGAACAGAAAGGATGGCAGCAAAGACCCTTGATGTTCTATATAAACGAGGAGCAGAGGTAACAAATATTACGAAGGAAATGCTGAAAAGTTCGCATGCTGATGCAAATGATTTAAAGATGCTTTATAGTATGCTTAATCCAAAATATATTATTCCGATTATTGGTGAATATCGTCACCAGCATCAGCAAAAAAACGTCGCCTTAAGTGCTGGATATCAAGAAGAGCAAATCATTATCTTAGAAAATGGTGAAGTAGCAACTTTTACCGATGGATATTATTTAAAAGGTAAAGATAAAGTATCTAGTGGTGATGTTTTAGTAGATGGATCTTTAGTCGGCGACATTAATGAAGTCGTACTTCGTGACCGGGGAATGATGGCCCAAGAAGGGCTAGTATTAATTAGTGTAGTCGTTGATGCAAGACTTCATAAAATCCTTTCAGGTCCTGAGATTGTTTCAAAAGGGTTAATTATTTCGGAGTCAATTGAAAAAGTAAATAATTTAATTTCAACTGTTACAAGTGATGTAATTAATGAATATTTCAAAAAGAAATACATTGATTGGAATGCATTAAAAAACGATATTCGTGATGCAGTATCAAAAGAATTACGAAAAGCGATGAAGAAAAGCCCTATTGTTATTCCAACTATAATAGATGTTGAAATTTAATATGACAATGATGAAAGATGTTTATTAAAACTTATATCTAGAGAGTAAGCTATTGGTGGAACGCTTATTATAAGTTTAATAAATGCTCCTTTCTAGTCTGAACTAATCATTCACGTACTTTGGCGTTAACAAAAATTAAGGTGCATAGAATATTCTATGAAATAGGATGGTACCGCGATTATTTCGTTCCTATATGGCTTTTTTGTCATATAGGTTTTTTAAAGGAGAGTGTAAATATGAAATATTTAAAAAGTTATGAAATAAGAGATTTATGGTTAAAGTTTTGGAAATCAAAAGGCCATGATATAATTGATAGTTCACCATTAATACCACATAATGATCCGAGTTTACTATGGATCAATGCAGGTGTTGCTCCGTTAAAAAAATATTTTGATGGAAGAGAAGTTCCGAAAAATAAAAGACTTGCAAATGTACAAAAGTGTATTAGAACTAATGATATTGAAAATGTAGGTAAAACGGCAAGACATCATACCTTTTTTGAAATGCTTGGAAACTTTTCGATTGGTGATTATTTTCGTAATGATGCTTTAAAATATGCAATTGAAATTTTAACTTCTCCAGAATATTTTGGAATAGATATTAATAAACTATATTTTACAGTATATCCAACTGATCAAAAGACAATTGATGAATGGATTAAATTAGGTGTTAATCCTAATCATATTTTTAAACTTGAAAATAATTTCTGGGAAATTGGGGAAGGGCCTTGTGGACCTAATACAGAAATTTTCTTTGACCGTGGTGAAAAATACGATCCTGAAAATATGGGAACGAAACTCATTGAAGAAGATATAGATAATGAAAGATATATAGAAATATGGAATATTGTCTTTAGTCAGTTTAACGCTGAAGCGGGTAAGAAGCGTAATGAGTATAAAGAACTTCCTAGTAAAAATATTGATACAGGAATGGGTTTAGAAAGAGTTGCATGTATTTCTCAAAATGTTGAAACGAATTATGAAACTGACCTATTTATTCCGATAATCGAAAAATGTAGCGAGTATGTAAATGTCAAGTATGAAGGGCAAATGGCTTTCAAAGTAATAAGTGATCATTTACGTAGTGTTGTTTTTGCATTAAGTGATGGTGCTAGTTTTTCAAATGAAGGAAGAGGTTATGTATTACGGAGATTATTACGTAGAGCAACAAGATTTGCTCGTGAGTTAGGAATGAATGAGCCCTTCTTATATAAACTTGTAGATGTTGTTGTTGATAATATGTCAATGTTTTATACAAACCTTAAAACAAGAAAATCTATTATTGCTCAACAAATAAAAATTGAAGAAGAAAGATTCCTAGCAACACTTGAATCAGGAGAAAGAAGACTTCTTGATTTTCTTAAGAAAAGTAGTGAAAAAGAAGTTCCAAAAGAAATTGCATTTTTACTATATGATACTTTTGGGTTCCCATTTGAACTAACAAAAGAAATTGCTGGTGAACATAATTTTACTGTAGATGAAAAAGGATTTAGGAAACTACTTGAAGAACAAAAGTCAAGGGCTCGTGCAGCTCGTAGTAGTGATGATTCAATGACTACGCAAAATGAAAGTATGATGAAATTTACAAATGAAAGTACTTTTGTAGGTTATGAAAAACTTTCAATAAACTCTAAGGTCATTGGAATATTTAAAGATGGAGAAAGTGTAGAATCTGGATCTGGAAAAGTATTAGTTGTGTTTAAAGAAACTCCTTTCTATGGTGAATCTGGTGGGCAAATAGGTGACCAAGGAGAAATTAGTTTTAATGGTAGGAATTATAAAGTAACAAATACTATTAAATTACCTAATGGTCAACATGGTCATATTATCGACCTTAATGAAGATACAATTTCACTTAATGAACAAGTACTTCTAACAGTTGATAAAGAGTATCGTAGTGATGTTGCGAAAAATCATTCAGCAACCCATTTATTAAATGAATCATTAAGACAAGTTTTAGGTTCACATGTAGTCCAACAAGGATCACAAGTCTATGATGATGGTTTACGCTTTGATTTTAACCACTACTTTATGCCAACTAACGAAGAAATTATAAAAATTGAGTCACTTGTAAATCGTGAAATAAATAATGCACATAATGTTAATGTATCATATATGACACTTGATGAAGCGAAAGCTTTAGGTGTTCAAGCTCTTTTTGGAGAAAAGTATGGTGATATTGTTAGAGTTGTAAATATGGACTTTGCAAAGGAATTATGTGGAGGAACACATGTAGAAAATACAAAGGATATAAATAAGTTTGCAATTCTTTCAATAGAAACAAAAGGATCAGGAATTTATCGTATTGAAGCAACAACTGATGAATATATTATGCCATTACTTAATGCGAAGTTAGGAAACATTAATCGTGAAATTAATGAAAATAAGGAAAAGATTAATAAATTATTGGAAATTGCGAAAACTAATGACATAAGGGTAGAGGCTCCTCATTATACTATCAGTGAGCCACAAGAAAGTTATCAAATGGTATTAAATCGTCATCAAGAATTAGAGACGATAAGAGGACTTGCGAAGGAATTAGAAAAAGAAATTAATAATAAACTTCTTGAGAAAAAAACTTTACCTCTCGATGATTTTCTCCAAAAAACGATTTTAATAAATGGTAAAAATGTATTAGTATTTAAACTAGAAAATGAAAACTTAGATTTAGTAAAAGATTTAGTTGATCGTTTAGCTGATACCTTAAAAAAATCTGTAATTTTTGTAGCTTCTCAATATGAAAATAAAGTTGTCTTTATATGCAAAAATAGAATCGAAAATCTTAACGCTGGAAGTTTAGTAAAACAAGCTGCAATAATTACTAGTGGTAATGGTGGTGGTCGTAACGATTTTGCGCAAGCGGGAGGAAAGGACATTTCAAAAGTAGATGAAGCATTAACATCTATTCTTGAAACCCTTAAAAAAGAGCTATGAAAGTATTAGGACTTGATTTAGGAAGTCAAACTTTAGGGGTTGCAATTAGTGACTCTTTAGGAATTGTTGCAAGTCCAATCGGAACGTATAAAATTAATAAAAATAATTTGCATATGGCTATTGATTATGTTAGAATATTAGTGAAAGAACATAATATTCAAAAAGTGGTTTTAGGCCTTCCAAAAAACATGGATGGATCAATCGGCCCTCAAGCAGAATATTGTCTTACTTTCAAAGAAATGATTGAAAAGGAATTAATGATTGAAGTTATAATGGTTGATGAACGATTAACTTCTAGAATTGCTGATCAAGTGATGATTAAAGCTGATATCAGTCGCCAAAAAAGAAAACATCATATTGATAAACTTGCTGCAAGCATTATACTTCAAACTTATTTAGATTCAATTAGAAATTAAAAAGGAGAAAAATTATGGAAAATGAAGACAGATTAATTTATATCGATGAAGATGGGAATGAAGTTTTATGCGAAATTTTATTCACATACGAATCAGAAAAATTTAAGAAAAACTATGTACTGTTTTACCCTGTCGGAGATGAAGAAGATGATGAGGAGTTTGAAGTAATGGCGGCTTCATATGAACCTCAAGAAGATGGAAGTGTAGGTCAATTAATGGAAATCGAATCAGACGAAGAATGGGAAATGCTTCAAGAAGTATTCGATACATTTATGGAAACTGAATATGATGATGAATACGACGAAGATGATGATTTCGACGATTTTGATGACGAATAATAAATAACAAATAAAAAAGTTCTCTTATTTACTAAAGAGAACTTTTTCATTCTTAAATAATTTGACTAATAAAAATGTAATTAAACTTATAAATACTAAAGATGAACCAATAATCATTAAGAATTGATATATTTTTAACTGGAATAATAGTATACCTTTTAATCCTAATGTTGCATTATAAATAGGTATTAAGTAAGGGATTATTCCTTGAGGTAATGAACTATCAAACATTGATATAACAGATACTAACATCGCAACAATAAAAAGTGGCATTGCATAACTAGTTGCTTCCTTAATATTTTTTCCAAAAGTAGAAGCAATTAGAATTGTAGAAGAGGCGATGAAAGCTACAACTAAGAAGATTAAAAATAGTCCAATATAATCAAGTGCTTCATAACTTAATGTCACATCACCAGGTAAAAATAATTCCTTAGCAAATGGCATACTCGCCATAATTCCAATAAAAGAAGATATTGCTGAGGAAACTGCAAGGATAGTAGTAGAAATAATTTTTCCACCGATAATATTATTGCGTTTTACTGGAGCCATTAATAATGTTTGTAATGTTCCTCGTTCTTTTTCACCAGCAATAGCATCTGTTCCTGAAGCTAAACATCCAGAAAAGATAAATGTAATAATTAACATTGGTAGTAAACTTGCAAGAATCATTCCTCCAGATTTTTTCTCACTAAACACTTCTGTAGGAGTCGGTTTAAATAAATTTGCTGATAAACCTTGATCTGCTAATAATTCATTTAGCGTATGGTCTTTATATAAATTCAATAAATATTGTAATTTTGAAAATGAATTAGAAGAAAAGCTTGATGTCGGATTATAAATCATATTGATTTCAGGTTCTGTTTTACCTAATTTGTTGTCGAAATCATTTTCAAAAACAATAATTCCATCAATTTCTTCATGTAATACTTCGTCTTTATACTTTTCCAAATCAAAATCATCTTTTATTATAAACTTAATATTTAATTCATTTAATACTTCGTTTGATGCAAATTCATTAAAAGATGTTGGTGCATTATGAATAATAATAGTAGAAGTACGGGTTTGTAAATTCTCTTCTGTACTATCAATGAAATTTGCAAATGATGTTCCCATGAAAGAATAAATTAAGAATAGTAATAAACCAGGAAGGATGATTGTAGAAAAAATCATTCTTGGATTTTTAAAAACCTTATCTAAGTCTTTTTTCATTACTCCCCAAAGATGCTTCATTATAGTTTTCCTCCTGTTTCCGCATATAAATCAAAAAACACTTCTTCTAAATCACGGTTTTCAGATAATGCAAGAATATTATCAAGTGAATCGCATATTTTCATTTTACCGTCAAAAATAATACCAACGCGATCACATAATTTTGTTACTAAACTCATAATATGTGTACTTATAATAATAGATTTTCCTTTTGCTTTTAATTCGAGAAGATAATCAGTTACTGTTTTTGCTGTAATAACATCTAGTCCAGTCGTAGGTTCATCAAAAATAATGATATCAGGATCATGGACAAGTGATACAGCAAGTGAAACTTTTTGTTTCATCCCTGTTGATAATTCACCAATTTTTACTTCCGCAAACTTATTTACTCCAAAACGTGAAAAAAGTTCTTCTCTACGTTTTTTCATAGTTTCTTCATCGATTTCATGAAAACGTGAAAAATATTCGAACATATAATTTGGAGTAAATTGGTCTTCAAGTTTTAGTTCGTTTGTTAGAAAGGCGATTCTTTTCTTTACTTCAACTTCATTTTTTATATCAATTCCATCTACAACTATTTTTCCTCTATCTGGTTTTATTAATGTTGCAATACATCTTAGCGTCGTTGTTTTACCTGCACCATTGGGACCTAAAAGCCCAAATATTTCCCCTTTATAAGCAACGAAGTCTAAATTATCGACTGCAACTTTTACTTTTGATTTTGCATTATCAAGTTGCATTTGTTTTTTTGATAATGTAAAAGTTTTTGATAAATTGCTTACCGTAATTGCTTCAATCATAATTAACCTCCTTTTACCATTTTACCAAATGTATAAATCAAAAGCAAACAAAATGTATAATATTTTTATTAATGGTATAATATAAAAAAAGGATGATAAGGATGGAAAAATTTAAAGAATTTTTAGATAAAATTGATGATATAAATCACCGCAAAAAATTAGAAGAAGTATTAGAGTGGATTATTAAAACCTTTCCTAACTTAGAAACTAGGCTTGCATGGAATCAACCAATGTTTACTAATAATGGTACATTTATTATTGGTTTTAGTGTTGCAAAAAATCATTTTGCAGTTGCTCCTGAAGGAGTAACAATTGAAAAGTTTGCACCTAAGATTAAAGAAGCTGGTTACGGTTTTAGTAAAATGTTATTTAGAATACGTTGGGACGAAGAAGTAAATTATGAATTATTAAAGGATATAATAATTTTTAATATTGAGGATAAGAAAGATCATAAAAAGTTTTGGAGATAAAAAAAAGACCGATTGTTCGGTCTTTTATTTTTAGCGAATGATTAATAAAGTAGCTAAGTCATCAAATATTTCTCCTACTTCTTCACCACTTTCATATAATGCTAAATGAAATTTTGGAACAGCAAATGGTATCGTTGCAATTATTTCTGTATCTAATTTTTCCGCAATCTCATCTGTTGCTTTTCTTTTATATACTTCGATTTCATCACTAGATTTAGGATCAATGACATATGATTTATTTTCAATAATACCAATAATATTATGTCTTAATTCTTTATAACCATTCCCGGCTTTTATTACTCCATAAGTATCTATTTCATTTGGAGTTGAAACGAGAATTACTTCAGCGCTTGGCATAAGTGTTTTAAGGTCAATCATCACATCTCCAGTTCCTGTTGGAGCATCGATTAAAACAAATTCTAAATCGTGGCTCCATTTTACTTGCTCAAAGAAACTTGTAATCATAGATTTAAGCATCGATCCTCGCCAAATAACTGGTTGCTCATCTTGAGCAAAAAATGCTGTCGACATTACTTCAATTCCATATTTTTTGAAAGGAATAATATAATTATCTTTGCCGACAAGTGGTTCTGAGATTTCCATTTCTAGTAAATGCGGAATACTAGAACCATAAATATCACAGTCAATAATTCCAACCTTTTTGTTTTGACGTCTTAATGCATAAGCTAAATTTGCTGTAATATAAGATTTACCAACCCCACCTTTACCTGAGGCAATAATGATAAATTTAGCTTTACGAATTGTGGTCCTTCTATTTTCTTCAAACTGAATTTTGATTCCTTTAAACCCTAAATCCAATTTAATTATTTTCGCTAAATCCCTTCTTAGTTTCTTTTCCGCATCACCACCTAATTCGCCAATTGTGATGATTAGGACTACTAAATCATCATCGACACCAATATGTTTTATCGCATTTAATTCTTTTAATGTTTTATTTTGTGATGGATCGATTAATTTTTCTATTCTACTACGAATATCTTGTGCGGTCATTTTATTTACCTCCAATATAAGGAACATTAAATTCCTGTAAATATAAATTTGGCTTATTAACAAGTAAACTATATAGTTTACTAGCCTTAAGTTCAATATCAACTAAATAATGATTTTGGCTTTTAAATGTAGTTATAATACTTTTTTTAGTATCTTTAGGTAATGTGTTAAGATACTTTTCACCTTTTTTATTCATCGCGAGGATTCTTAAGTAGTGATGGTATTTATTTTCATATGCTTTATCAATACCTAAAATAAGATGAAGTAAAAGTCTTTTTATCCTATTTGGCGGATATCTTTTCGTCTTCACATTTTCAATCAAATCATCATAAGTTTCTACTTTATTAAGAAAACTTTCAATACGATTTTCTATTCCTTCACTAACACCAAAGACATTACTAAAGTCTTTATTTATTGTAAATACATATCTTAACAGTAATAATAGATTATGATTTATTGTTTTTGGATTAAAATAATTGTAAGAAATATTTGGTGTGTATGATGAAATATCCTCATAATTTTCTAATAGTTTTCTTAATGCAGTTGCACTATTTATTTTATCATCAATTATACTTTCATCATAGTAATTTGCTTTAATTCTTTTTATTAATGTAGGATTTATATTAGGATTGATTTTTTCAATAGCTTGTAAGTAACCAATTCCTAGAGTATTATTTGGGAGAGTGCAGTTTTGAATTATTACTTCATCTTTTGTTAATTCTTGAATTGCTTTATAACTACTTGTAGAATATGAATGACCTTTTGATAAGAAATGTTTTATTAAGTCGTTATATGTTTTTGAATTTAGTAAAGTAATTATTTCTTTTAGTTTTGGTAAATCATTTAGTTCGACACCAAAAGCAAGGTCAGTTATTTGCATGTCATTTAATGTGTTAATAGAGTTGTATGTAAAAAAGTCGGCGCTATTTACAGTCGCTAGGAATGGAAGCTCAAGAACAATATCAACATTATAGTCTAATAATATTTGTGCTTTAGTCCATTTGTCGATAACCATTGCGTCTCCACGCATTGTAAAATTGCCAGAAACAATGGCAATTGTCAGTTCTGGCTGTACTTTTTTTTGCGCTTCTTTAAGAAAATATTCATGACCATTATGGAATGGATTTAATTCGAGAACTACTCCTAGAACTTTCATATTCCTCTCCTACAATAGTTTAGCAACCTCCGTTGCAAGTTTACAATTATTGTATACTAACTCGATATTTGCTTTTAAACTTTTACCTTCAGTTATTTCTACAATCTTACCAAGTAAAAATGGTGTAGTATCTTTTCCAATAATATTTTTTCGTTCCATTTCAATAATTGCATCATCAATTGCTTTATTTATTAATTTTTCTTCTACTTCAAATTCTTTTGGAATAGGATTAGCAATTACAACTCCACCATTAAGCCCAATATCCCATTTGCATTTTAAAAGGTTTGCAATCTCTTCTGGTGAGTCTAAACGAAGAGAAAGTTTATATGGGCTTGTAGAAGTATAGAAAGCAGGCAAAAAGTCGGTCTTATAACCGATAACTGGAACTCCTTTAGTTTCTAAATATTCTAATGTTTTTTCTAAATCTAGAATTGATTTCGCACCTGCACAAACAACAGCAACATTAGTTTGTGCTAATTCTTCAAGATCTGTAGATATATCGAATGTGTCGGAAGCACCACGGTGAACACCACCAATTCCTCCAGTTGCAAATACTTTAATATTTGCAAGACTTGCAATAAACATAGTTGCCGATACTGTTGTTGCACCATCTACTCCTTTACTTACGATATAAGGAATATCTCGTCTTGATGCTTTTACAACATTAACTCCTTGTTTTCCAATATAGTCAATTTCTTCTTTCGATAATCCTACTTTAATTTTACCTTTAATAATTGCAATTGTTGCTGGAACACCGCCATTTTCGGTAATGATTGATTCAGCTTTTAGTGCCGTTTCAACATTCTCCGGATACGGCATTCCATGAGAAATAATTGTTGATTCTAAAGCAATAACAGGTTTATTATTTGCTATTGCCTTTTTTACTTCAGGGGAAATATCAATATATTCTTTCATAATAAACCTCCATTGCTTATATTATTATATCACAAGCGTGAAATAATGTAAAAAATATGCTACTTTTTAATTTGATATATGTAATAAACGTGATATAATTTATAAAGGTGATAAAATGGATAAAAATGCAATTGGAGTGTTTGACTCTGGAGTTGGAGGATTAACTGTATTAAGTGATTTAATAGATCATTTTCCGAATGAAAACTTTATTTATCTTGCTGATACTAAAAATAACCCATATGGTTTAAAAACAAAAGAAGAACTTGAAAGTATTGTAAGTACAAATGTAAATTATTTTATTAATGAAAATGTAAAAGCAATTGTCATTGCTTGTAATACAGCATCAGCAAATAGTTATCATCTAAAAACAAATATTCCAATAATAAGAATTATTGAACCGACAGCCAAATATGCACAGCAAATTGGAAAAAATATATTAGTCCTTGCAACTGATTATACAATTTCATCAGGAATATATCAACACTTACTTAATAAAGCAACTGGAGTAAAATGTAGTAAGTTTGTTGGGATTGTAGAAAAGGGAATGATGGGAACTAAAGATTCTTATGAAATTGTAGAAAGAGTATTATCAAAATATAAAGGTAAATATGATACAATTATTTTAGGATGTACTCATTTTGGATTATTAAAAGATGAAATCATATCAGTACTTGGAAATGTTAATATTGTAGATAGTTCTTTAACACTTTCTCCAATATTAAATAATTATATAAAATTAAATTCTCAAAAGGAACGAGGGAAAGTAATTATTAATACAACTGGAAATCCAAAGGATTTAAAAATCGATTGGTTTAAGAAGAAATATGATAAGCTTTCTCAAATTATTTTAAATTAAAATAGTAAAGGAGTTACAATGTTAGAATTAAAAAATATTACAAAAGTATATAATGTTGGGACATTCTCACAATCAGCATTAGATAATGTTTCAGTAACATTTCAAAAAGGTGAATTTGTTTCGATTCTTGGACCTAGTGGAAGTGGAAAAACTACACTATTAAATATTATAGGTGGACTTGATCGCTATACTAGTGGTGATTTAATTATTAATGGTAAATCAACAAAAAATTTTAAAGATATCGATTGGGATAGTTATCGCAATAATAGTATTGGTTTTGTTTTTCAAAGTTATAATTTAATTAATCATATTAGTGTTTTAAGTAATGTGGAACTTGCGTTAACATTAAGTGGCGTAAGTTCCCATGAAAAAAGAAAAAAAGCCTTAGAAGCATTAGATAAAGTTGGTTTAAGTTATCATGTAAATAAAAAACCAAATCAACTTTCTGGTGGTCAAAAACAAAGAGTTGCAATTGCAAGAGCACTTGTAAATGACCCTGATATAATTTTATTAGATGAACCAACAGGAGCATTAGATTCTGTTACTAGTAAACAAATCCTAAATTTGATTTCTGAAGTAGCATCTGATAAATTAATTATTATGGTTACTCATAATGCTGAACTTGCTAGAGCATATTCTTCAAGAATTGTTGAATTAAAAGATGGTCAAATAATTTCAGATAGCAAACCAGAAATTGAGAAAGAATATTCAAAAAATTATTCACCTAAAAAAACTGCAATGAGTTTCTTTACAGCACTAAAACTTTCTTTTAATAACCTGAGAACAAAGTTTTTACGTTCATTGATTACTGCTCTTGCTGCATCAATTGGCATAATTGGTATTGCATTAGTACTATCAATTGCTAATGGCTTTACAAAAGAAATTCATCGATTAGAAAAAGAATCTTTATCAGGAATGCCAATTACTATTGAAGAATATCCTTTTGATTTCTCGAATTTAAGAGGATATCAGTTTAGTAATCCAAAAAAACCTGATGGGGATTATATTGTTCCTTATGATCCGAAAGAACAATTAAGCAATTTATTACATAAAAATAATATTACAGAAGATTTTATGAACTATCTTGATGAAATGAATATATATTATGAAACATTAACATATAATTATGATATTTCGATGTTTAATCTTTTATATAATCAAAATGGAAATGTATCACCGTTAAGTGCACGAGACATAAGTTTTACACCACTTCCATTAAATCATAATTATATTCTCGAACAATTTTCAGTATTATCAGGGAAAATGCCTGAGTCTGCTAATGAAGTTGTTCTCGTTACTGATGAGTATCATCGTGTTGATCAAGAAATACTGCTTTCTCTAGGTGTTGATATTACAGAAAAAGTTTCATATTCAAATGTTATTGGAAAAAGTTTTGTATCAGCAAAAAATGATGATTATTATGAAGCAGTAGACGGTATATATAAAGTTAAAAGTAAGTTAAATGAGGCCTATGATAATGGATTTGAATTGAAAATTGTGGGAATTATTAAACCAAATACGGAAGTTGCACCACTACTATTAAGTTCGGGAATTGCCTATGATAATCGTTTCTTAGATCTGTTTTTGGAAAGTTCATTAAACTCTGAAATTGTAAATGCGCAAAAAGAATCTAATATAGATGTCAAGACTGGAAATAATATCAAGCCAGGACAATCTAAAGAAGATTTATTAAAGAATATAGGCGGAACTAAAATACCATCAGTAATAAATATTTTTGTAAAGGACTTTGAAAGTAAAGCAAAGCTTAAAGAAAAACTTGATGAATATAATAAAGGTTTAGAAAAAGAAGACCAAATTAAATATTCTGATCTTGCTGCTGAATTCACAAATATTATGTCAACAATTATAGATGGTATAACTATTGTATTAATCGCCTTTGCAGGAATAAGTCTAGTCGTTTCATCAATTATGATTGGAATTATTACTTATGTTTCAGTTCTTGAAAGAACAAAAGAAATTGGAATCCTTAGAAGTCTTGGTGCTCGGAAAAAAGATATTACGAGAGTGTTTAATGCGGAAACATTTATTATCGGTTTAGTAGCAGGTATATTAGGTATATTAATTTCATTACTTCTATCAATCCCGATAAATCTTCTGCTAACTAATGCAGTGAATAATATGATGAGTAATATTGCAAGAATTTCTATTGTTCATATTATTGTTTTAATTATTATAAGTATAACACTCACTTTGATTTCTGGATTAATTCCAGCAAAAATAGCTGCACGAAAAGATCCAGTTGAAGCTTTACGTGTTGAAGGATAGGTCGAAAGACCTATTTTTCGATTATTTTTGTTGAAGAATGATGTTTTTTATGATAGAATTAGAGTAGATGGTGAGAATATGTATAAATTACCAATAGGAATTATTGACATGAATAATGATAATATTTCAATTCTAGACTATTTACGAAAAGAATTGAAATATGAAAACTTAATCTACATAAATGATTTAAAACAATATCAATATGAAGGATTAACTCCTGAAGCAATAATAGATAGGGTTAAAAGAAATATTGATATTTTAATATCTTTAGAATGTAAGTTGCTTGTTGTAATTAGTAGTACAATAATTGAATACTGCCAAAGTTATTTAAAAAAGTTACCGATTCCGGTAATATCGATAGTTGATACAATTATTGACTTTGTTAATGAAAAATATGAACATAAAAATATGGCATTTTTAGCTAGCCAAAATATTATCGAAGCTAGTTTATATCAAAAAAGGTTTAAATACAATCATTTATATAACTTGCCATCAGATTCTTTAGATGATGTTATTATTAACAAACAAATGAAAACAAGTGTTTCTTTTAATCTAACTAAAGAAGTGTTTAAATCTGTACAGAAAAAAGATATTGATATTATTATTCCAACTACAGCAAATATGATGCTATTAAAAACTGAAATAAATGAGTATATGCCATTTATCAATATCGTTAATATTCCAGAAATTATATGTGATGAGATAAAAGAAGTAGCAAATGATAACCTCTATCACAAAAGAAAAGGTAAAACATATATTTATATTAATGTTCCGAAGAAAGAAAGTAATTTTCAGCATTTGTTAACTTCAAAATACAAAATAAAATATATGAGGGGAGAATAATATAAAGGGGTTTATATTAGTGATAATATGAAGCGAAAAAAACATATATCGATAACAAGTAAATTTTTTATAGTTATGGTTTTAGTAGCTGTATTAATTGCATTGCTTTTTATTGGCTATTTTTCTATTTCATCACTCATCTCTACAATTACTACAGCTGATGAAGAGAAAATCATTTCAAGTCTTGAAGTTGTTCAAGGGTTTTTACTAATTATGATTTTCTTTAATATTTCATTTATTGGCTTTTTAGGTATTCTTTTAAATGATGTATTTAAAAATATTCGTGAGAGTGAGTATATTGCGGAAATAAGTAAAATTATTTTTATGATTGATCAACAAAAATCTTTAGACAAATTAGATATATATAATGATCGTTTAGTTAAAGTAATTGGTAATTATGCAGCAAACGTAAATAAACTCGAAAAAGTATATGATTCATTATATAATATCTATTTAATGAAGACGATGAAAACTGAAGCAGATTTCGAAAAACTAAAAATGTATATTACGATATTAATGAAGGCATATGCGGAAAGTTATAATATGCAAGAAGTATATGTAGATCGAAAAATTCAAAAGATTGCTGAAGCAGGAGCATTTTACGATTTAGGAAAATTAGGAGTTCCAGGATACATTTTATATAAAGAATCATATCTAGACCAACATGATTTTGAGCTTGCGAAAAGGCATGCTAAGGTTGGTTATGATATTATGATGGCAATAAAACCAGATATGGAAATGGGAACCTTTGAGCAATACATTCGTGACATCGTTGGATTCCACCATGAAAGATATGATGGTACTGGATATCCATATGGCAAAAAAGGTGAAGAAATACCTTTTATTGCTCGAATTATTGCACTTATTACAACATATGATACTGTAACACGTGATCGTCCTTATAAAAAAGCTATTTCTCATGAAGAAGCAGTAGAATTAGTTAATAAAGAAAAGGGACATTATTTTGATCCGAAAATTGTTAAGGTATTTAATGGTGTTGAAAAAGAATTTAAAAAGATTTTATTAAGAGAAGATTTATAAAAAGGAAAAGGCATTAATTTGCCTTTTCCTTTTGATTTAGTTCTTTTTGCTGTAATTCTCTTTGCAATCTTTCGATTTCTTTTTGTAATTCTTCAGTACTTTTGGCTTCACTAGTTAATCCTTTTTTCTCATTGCGATAGCCTATATATGCTTTTCTAAAGTTAAAGATTTCATAAATAAAAAGTCCTAATAATGGGATAACAACAACGATTAAAAATCCAATAGGGCCTTGAAGGAATAAGAAGACATTACCAAGCCAAGGAATTGTTTTTTCATATTTACCAACAACATCAACAAAATTAACCCTTTCAGCATGTCCATCATTTGGATCAGTTGACATATTGTTTTTTGCTGCAACATCCCCCTGGGTAATATAATATTTTTCTTCTTCATGTACTTCAATTATTCTATGCGTTAAGTACATTAGTTTTCCGTTTTCGTTTGTCCATTCAAAAGTAATAATATCTCCAACCTCAAAAGTTGTTGTTAGAGCTTCATCCCATCGATAGCGCTTGATTCTAATCATATCACCGCGTTTGAATCCTTTGAAGTTGTAATCTTCATTTTCTGTATTCATACTGTTTGATAATACGGTTAAATAACTTTTTCCAAAAAGTTTTGGAATACCATCATTTTGCCTCGATGTGAATGCAAATATAATAAATATTAGAATAATAAATACAAAAACAGAAAATATGATATTTAATATGAAAGTGGTACGAAGTTTTAAATCTTTTTTCATAATTCCCCCATTATTATTATTAATTCTATTCTATCATTAGTAATAATGCTTGTCAATATTTTTTGGGATTTTCCTTAACATTATTAGAAAAATATGGTATAATATGAAAAAAAGGGTGGTAAAATGATAAATGTTATATTAATAGATGATGAAAGGTTAGCAATTGAAAATTTAAAATTCCATTTAAAAAAATATCCTGAGCTTAATGTTATTGATGGATTTACAGAACCTGAACCATTTTTTGAATGTTTGGAAAGTAATGAAATTCATTTAATATTTATGGATATTGAAATGCCAGGATTAAATGGTTTGGAGCTTGCTGCAAAAGTATTAGAAAAATTTCCAAATGTTGAAATAGTGTTTGCTACCGCTTATAACCAATATGCAGTTCAAGCTTTTGAATTAAATGCTATTGATTATATTTTAAAACCTTTATCAGCAAAAAGAATCGAGCAAACTATTGAAAAAGTTAAAACGAAAATAAATGTAGAGCCACAAGAAAATAAAGTATTTATTCGTACCTTTGGTGGTTTTGATATATTTATTAATGATAAACTAGTTCCATTTAAATATGCAAAAGCAAAAGAAGTTCTTGCCTATTTAATTACTAAAATGGGTAAAAGCGTTGGTTGGATGACAATAGCTGATGAAGTTTGGCCAGATATATATGATGATAAAAAATTAATGAATAACTTTCATGTAGCATCATTTTCACTTCGTAACTTTTTAAATGAAAATGGAATTGGAGAAATTTACGATTATAGTAGAAACCTTTATCGGATTGATCCAACAAAATTTGAATGTGATTTATTTCAACTACATGATGTTTATATGAATTATAAACAAACAAACAAAGTAACTACTCACCCTCAAATATTTCGAACAGGAGAATATTTAGAAGAATTACCTTATGTATGGGCTTATCCAATGGCTGATAAAGTTGAAGAAATGTTAGAAGAATTAGAAGATGCAGTATTATAAACATAAATGGGAACAAAATTGTTCCCATTTTTTATTTCAGTGCTTTTGATAATGGTATTTTAATAATTGAAGTAGTTCCAACATTTACTTCACTAATGATTTCAAGTGTTGCATCTAAATGAAGTGCTAGTCTATCTTTAATATTTGTTGTTCCAACACGTTGCTTTTCAGATAAACTACTAGGGTCAAAACCAATACCATCATCTTCAATTTTAATATATAAATAATGATCATCTTTGAAAGTTGAGATAGTAAGTGTACCACCTTCAGGTTTTTTACTTAGACCATGTTTAATGGCATTTTCAACTAATGGTTGAACAGATAATGGAGGGATTTTAAACTCACCGATTTGAATGTCAAATTCATATTTTATTCTTTCTCCAAATCTTTCTTTTTCAATATTAATATAAGTTTTAATATTATTTAATTCATCAGCAAACTCAATTAAAATTGGCATTTTATTAAATTCTAACCGAGAACGTAAATATGAAGAAAAGTCTTCAATTAAGTCAGCAGCTTTCATTGGTTCAATCAAACATAGTGATTGAATAGAGTTAAGTGAATTATAAATAAAATGTGATTGAATTTGTGAGTTTAAGAATGTAAATTCAGTATCTCTTATCTTTTCATTAAGCTTAACTAGTTCTTCAGCTGAAGCGATTTTCTCGGAATGTGATAGGGTTATAATCGCAACATAAAGGAATGTACTTGATGAATAAATAACCGTCATTATATCAGCATTAGAAGTAATAATATTATTATCTCTTAATAGATTATATATATTTCCTACGATTAATAAGCCAATCATGTAAGTAATGAAAGGTTGAAATTTCCCCTTTTTAGTATATATTATACTGTAAAGTAAAATTAATAATAATAAAATAACATTGAGTAGTTTTAAAAACAAATTATATAGTGACAAAATCTTTAATGGTAATGCTGTAATAAGTA
>DUOT01000086.1 GCA_012838705.1 Acholeplasmataceae bacterium | reverse complement strand
ATTCGTGGGTTCGATTCCCATCAGTCGCCCCATTTTTTTTGCTTATTAATCGTTATAAGAATATAAGTTACATATAAAGTATGAGACATTGTCATTAAGAACTGACAATGTTTTTTTATTGGAAAGTTGATAATAATTTATTAACGTGTTAAATTTATATACTATAATAAATGGTTGTATAAAAAATATATTTGATATAATATTGTATAGTATTTGCGAAAAATTAATGACCGAATAAATATTATTTACTCATATAGATTGGGACGAGATATAGAACAAAAATAGTTTTAGAAGATAACTTGATTTACGTAAATTAGCTAAGAAAAATTTCAATCATTTAGAATTTGAAGAAGTATTATATTTAATAGTATTCATTAAAAAAAAGACATTGCCTTAGGTTGGAAAATGTCTTTTTTTTAAAATCTATTTAGTTTCTTATCAAATAATTAAAAGCACTTAAGGCTGCTGTTGCACCAGATCCCATTGAAATAATTATTTGTTTATAAGGACTGTTTGTGCAATCACCGGCAGCAAATACACCAGGAACATTTGTTGCTCCTTTTGCATCAACTAATATTTCACCAAATTTATTCCTTTCTACAAAATCACCTAACCAATTTGTATTTGGTGCTAACCCTATTTGTACAAATACTCCTTCAAGGTCGATACGATGTTCCTTTGAAGTTTCTCTGTCAGTATAAATTAAACCATTTACTTTTTCTGTGCCTAATATTTCTTTTACAGCAACATTAGTTAACACTTTTACATTAGGTAATTTATATAAACGTTCTTGTAACACTTTATCCGCTTTTAATTCTGGTAAGAATTCTAAGATTGTTACATGTGATGCGATCTTAGCAAGATCAATTGCAGCTTCAATTCCAGAGTTTCCTCCACCAACAACTGCTATATCTTTACCTTTAAATAAAGGGCCATCACAATGAGGACAATATGCAACACCTTTTGTTTTAAGTTCATGTTCACCAGGAACATTAAGATTTCTCCATGATGCTCCTGTTGCTATAACTACTGTTTTACTATTTATAACAGTGTTATTCTCAAGTGTTACATTAAAATAATCAGTTTTTGAAATTTCTTTTACCTTATGTCCTTTTATAATAGTAGCATCATAATCTTTAATATGTTCTTCCAAATCCGATGCAAGTTTTGTTCCTGTTGTACTTTTTACTGATATAACATTTTCAATTGTAGAAGTGTCAAGTACTTGACCACCAATACGTTCTGCAATTAATCCAGTTTTAATTCCTTTACGTGCAGCATAGATTGTAGCACTAGCACCTGCTGGTCCACCACCTATTACTAAAACATCAAATAATTGTTCTGAAAAGTTTTTTGTTGTATTAATTCCTAGTTTTTCTAATATTTCCTCAATAGTGATTCTACCACTATGAAATAAATCATCATTTAAATAAATGGTAGGAACAGCCATAATGTTTTTAGCATTGACTTCATCTTGGAATGAAGCACCATCAACCATCGTATGACTAATATTAGGATTAATTACACTCATGATGTTTAATGTTTGTACAACATCAGGACAAATTTGACACGATAAGTTTACATAAGTAACAAAATTTAATTTATCATTAATATTTTTGATTTGGGAAATAAGATTATCATCTAATTTTGGTTTTCGACCTCCTACTTGTAGTAGTGCTAAAATAAATGATGAAAATTCATGACCTAGAGGTACGCCAGCAAACGAAATACCAAAATCTTTATTTACTTGATTAATTGAAAAAGAAGGAGTTCTTTCTAAACTTGTTTTTTGAACTTTAATAAAGTTCGAAAGCGATGAAACTTCATTAATGAATGATTCCATATTTTTTGATGCTTCATCACTTCCAACACTCAATTTAATTAAAATATCCTTTTCAAGTAAAGATAAATATTCTTTTAATTTGTTTTTTGTATCTAGATCAAGCATCTTAAATCTTTCCAACTAGATCAAATGATGGTTTTAATGTATCTTTTCCTTCTTCCCATTGCGCTGGACATACTTCATCTGGATGTTTACGAATATATTGTGCAGCTTTAATTTTATTTATTAAAGTACTTGCATTTCTTCCGATTCCATCAGCATTAATTTCCATTGCTTGAATTACACCATCTGGATCGATTAAAAACGTACCTCTTTGAGCAAGTCCGGTTTCTTCATCTAACACATCAAAATTACGAGAAATCGTGTGTGAAGGATCTCCAATCATAATGTATTCAATTTTACTAATTGCAGGCGATGTTTTATGCCACGCTTTATGAGTGAAATGAGTATCAGTAGATACTGAGTATACTTCAACTCCTAATTCTTTGAAAGTTTGATAATGATCTTGTAAGTCCTCTAGTTCTGTTGGACAAACAAAAGTAAAGTCTGCAGGATAAAAACAAACAATACTCCATTTACCTTTAAAATCCTCATCTGTAACAGTGATAAATTTTCCATTATGAAATGCATCTGCTTTAAATGGTTGTACGACAGTACCAACTAAAGACATAATATACCTCCTATATATTTTTATATATTTTTATAAATCATATGGAATAATCCATACTGTATGTATTATAAAATAATAAGAAATATTTTTCTCTAAATATGCTTTATAAAATTTATTTATATTTACTTCAATT
>DUOT01000085.1 GCA_012838705.1 Acholeplasmataceae bacterium | reverse complement strand
CAAGTTTAATTCTAACTCCACCTGTTTTTTCTGTTTAGTTTTCAAAGACCTTATGCTTTTTCGTTTTCAGCATTTATTATTATACACTACTAAGACCTTCTTGTCAATAAAAACATTTTAGTTTTTTTCTTCTTTCGACATTCTTTCGTTAGGCCTCGGTTTTTTTGATAACCTTATATATTATACTACATTTAAGTGGCGTTGTCAATTGGAATTTGTGTTTTTCTGTTTACGTTTTCACAAGCTCATTTAAGCTCTTTTTGACGACGCTTATATACTATACCTTAAAAAAAGTCTTTGTCAAACAAAAATCACATTTTTTTTGTGGAAATAAATGTTACTAAGATAAAGCCATTTAATATTTTATGCAGTAGTATTAAATTTATTCACTACTTTTTAAAAAACCCTCTTATTAAAAGAGGATTTTTTATAATCTATTCTTAGGGTCATATGTAAATAATGAACTGATAGGTTTTCCATCAATAATATTCAATACACCTTGACCTAAAATTTTCGCTATCGATAGTTGAACAATTTTTGAAATTCGTTTTTCTTCAGGTAAGAATATTGAGTTTGTTGTTACCAGCTCTTCAATAGAAGAATTTTGAACTCGTTCAATTGCTGGATGTGATAATACTGGATGAGAACAACAAACATAAACACTTGTAGCACCTGCAGCTTTTAAAGCGTCTGAAGCTACACATACAGTTCCTGCAGTATCAACTATATCATCAACGATAATCGCAACCTTATCCTTAACATCTCCAATAATCGTCATAACCTCAGCCACATTTGGCTTTGGTCTTCTTTTATCAATAATTGCTATTGGAGCATTAAAATACAATGCAAATTTTCTTGCTCTTGTTGTGCCACCATGATCAGGAGAGACAACAACAACATCTTTTAAGTTTTTGTCTTTAAAGTATTGAACCATTAGAGGTAATGCTTCAAAATTATCTATTGGGATGTTAAAAAAACCTTGAATTTGAGCAGCATGCAAGTCCATTGATATTACTCTAGATGCACCTGCAGTCTCTAATAAATCTGCAATGAGTTTCGCTGAAATTGGTTGTCTTGATAATGCTTTTCGGTCTTGTCGCGAATAACCATAATAAGGCATGATAATGTTTATAGTTTTTGCTGAAGCACGTTTTAAAGCATCAATCATAATTAATAATTCCATATAGTGCTCATTTACAGGTTTTGATGTTGTTTGCAATACAAATACATCATGTCCCCTAACGGTTTCACTGATATTCATATTAACTTCACCATCAGCAAACCTAATAATTTCACACTCAGCAAGGGGGATACCTATGTAATCAGCGATTTCTTGCCCTAATTCTCTATTAGATGATAGAGCAAATAATTTTACTTTTGAACCATGTACAATTGCCATTTTTAAAATCGTTCCTCCATTTTCAATTTCATTATACCTTATATTATTTATAGAATCAAGAGTAGATTTAAATTAAAAAAAATTCACAAAATTTGTGAATTTTTAATCAAGAATAGTAAAAGGTTTTATATGCTCTTGTTCCTTAAGTACTTTATTTTTTACAATCGCAAACTCAACTATTGCCTCCTCACCGACAGTCGAATTTTCAATTAATGAATTAGGACCAATAGTAGAGTTTTTTTCAATTACTGAATTTCCTAAAACATGGGTATTTGGTAATATGGTTGCTCCTGGATATATTTTTACATCTTTTCCAATAACTACAGTTTCTGGTCTATGTATTGTTACTCCGTTTAATAAATGCTTTTCAATAATTTTATTTTGAAATTCTCTTTCCATTACAACAAGTTGCAGCTTATCATTAATCCCACTTATTTCATTGTAATCATTTGATTTGTATCCATTAACTTTATATCCTCTTTTATTAAATACATTTACTAAATCTGTCAAGTAATATTCATTTTGTACATTTGTATTTTTTATTTCATCTAAGGCATCAAATAATAATTCATTATTAACAGCATAAACTGATGAGTTGATTTCTCTTATAGCTGATTGTTCCTTTGTACAATCACGTTCTTCAATTATTCTTATTACATTCCCATTCTCATCACGAAGTATTCTTCCATAACCATATGGTTGTGGATGCTCAACAGTCAACACCGTTAAGTCTGCTTGTTCTTGCATATGATTAATAATTAATGAATAAAATGTTTCTCTTTTAATAAATGGCATATCACCAATTGCTATGATTGTTATTCCTTCTTTACCTTCAAGCAATGGTTTTGCTTGCTTAACAGCATGTGCAGTTCCTAATTGCTTCTCCTGCACAACAAATTCAGTTTTACCTTTTAGCAGATCTATAATTTTTTCTTTTCCATATCCAACAACTGTAATAATATTTTTTATTTTTAAGTCTTTTAGAGTATCAACAACATATTCAACCATCGGCTTATCAATTATTTTATGGGCACATTTTGGTTGTTCAGATTTCATTCTAGTCCCTTTGCCCGCCGCTAAGACTATAGCATAAATTTCCATAATACCTCCTTAAATATCTTTACAGACAAAAAAATACCAATAAAAGATTGGTATTTAAAAAGTTGTTTTTTTATTCTTCTTTTTTCTCTTCTCCCTCTTTAGCTTCTTCGGCTTCCGCCTTTTCTTCAACCGCTTCTTCATGCTTTTCTTGTTCAGCTTCTGCTTCTTGTTTATTGAATTCCGCTAAAACAACTCTTTCAATCTCAGCTCTAGTTTCTTGGTTAATTGGATGTGCTACATCTTTATAAACACCATATTTGTTTTTGCGACTAGGCATTGCAACAAAAATTCCTCTTGCCCCTTCAATAACTCTGATTTCATGAATTACAAAAGCATCGTCAATTGTAACTGAAGCTACCGCTCTTAAACGATTTTGATTTTGAATTCTTCTGATTCTTACATCTGTAAATTTCATATATGCAAACCTTCCTTCCCTATATTGCTACATACATTATAACATTTATTAAAACTATTTTCAATAGGTTTTTGAAAATTTTGTAAACGTTTTACAAATATTATTAAAAATTGTTGGTTTTTGTCGTTATTATATGATAATTTTTAAACTCTTTTTTCATTAAATTCTTAATTTTTTGAGCGTTTTTAAATGAGTTTGTTATACCATAAACTGTGGAACCACTACCACTCATTACCGCTCCACTTGCGCCAAATTCTAACAATTTACTTTTTATTTTTATAATAGGTTCTTCTGAAAAAATTTTATCTACAGTTACTTCTAAATCATTAAACATTCGTTTTCCAATATTATTTATATCTTTTGATTGTATTGCATTAATTAGTTTCAAAAATCTATTGTCATTTGGGGAAGTTACATGATTAGAAAATATATCCTTTGTAGAACAAGAAAAATTAGGAATTACTAAAACAACGTAAATTTCCGGTAGGTCAATAAACTGTTTTAACACATCTCCGCGTCCTTCTAGAATTGCAGGTTTTTTAAAAAGACAAAAAGGCACATCACTACCTAGTTTTGCACCAAGATTAGCGAGTTCATCAATACTTAAATTTAATTTCCAAAGATCATTTAAAGCCTCAAGTGTTACTGCAGCATCACTACTACCACCAGCTAATCCAGATTGCATCGGAATATTTTTTGTAAGTACTATTCTACATCCATCATTAACATTGAATGTATTTTTTAGTAATACTGCTGCTTTATATACTAAATTATTCCCAATATCACCAATATTAATATTTGTTTCTAAAGTAATTTCTGAGTCCTTCTGAAAATACAACTCATCATATAAATCTATCATTGCCATAATTGTATTTAGATTATGAAAATTGTCTTCTCGCTTTGATACAACCTCTAATCCTAAATTTATTTTTGCATATGCTTTTCTTAACATTTCCCACCTACACTAACATTCTCATTTTACCAAATGTTTCAACACCACCATAAGCACTTCTACCATCATCAATAAATTTAATAATTTCTTCAAAATCAACAATTTTTAAAAAAGAGGTTGTTGAAACTTTAATTGCTATTACTGCTGGATCAAAAGTATGAATATTTACCCTTTTAGGACTGCTTGCAAAAGTTGCACCATTAGCCATTAACGCTTCAAAATTAGATTGACACGCTCCAGCAATAATACAACAATTAGAATCGTGTCTTCTAATCGCTTTAATCGTTTCCATAAAATGAACTGTGTTCGTATAGTTTTTCAAATCACTCAGTCCCGAAGAATTATAAGAATCATGGCCCGTTACAACTATTATATCTGGACTAATTTGCGATAAAATTTTATCAATTTCTTTTGCCATTAATTTTTCATCGACACGAACACCATATGCAAATATTCCTAATTGCTCATACAATTCTAAACATTTACTTAAATATGTTTTATCACCATCAATATGAAGAATTTTCCCTAAAATATATTTCTTTTCTGATCGTACTTTTTGTTTTAATAATTTAAAATAATATTTTTGAGTTCGCTCATTTTCTCTTTGAATATCTGCACTAGTTGCTTTTTCAATATTTTTAATATCTACTACTTTAATAATCCGATAATTTACCCCTTTTATCGTAACTAAATTTCCTTGTATATTTACGACTTCAAAAATAATTTTTTGCGGATCATTTTTTAAAGTAACAAGCTCACCTAAATGCATATAATTCACCTAATTTTATTATATGAATTTAATATGCAAACATTGCCTATTCGTATAGCGTTTTATATATATTAACTATTTCAGTTAATGATAACTGTTCTGCTCTAATATCTTTTTCATATCCTAATGTTGAAAGAATCTCTATTATTTTCTCTTTATCAAAATTTCTTGCAAGATTATTAACCAATGTTTTTCTGCGTTGCATAAAGATTGTCTCAACAAATTTTAAGAATTCACCTTCATTATTAACTATAGAATCGCTTTTCAACAACTTGATATCTAATAAAACACTGTCAACATTTGGTGCAGGAAAAAAGGAATTTCGCGATACATGAGCAAATATCTTGGATTTAGTTTTATAAGCCATTATTACTGATAACGCATTGTAATCTTTTGTATTTGGTTTTCCAACCAAACGCATTCCAACTTCTTTTTGAACCATTATAATCATTCTTTGAATATTCTCTTTCATTAGTTTAAAAAGAATTGGTGTTGTAATATAGTATGGTAAATTAGCAACAACAATAATATTCTCACAATCTTTAAGATACTTTTCTATATCATCTTTCAAATTTACTTTTAAAAAATCGTTACAAATGATTTTAATATTATCATAATTAGAAAGAGTATCGTTTAATACTTCAATCATATCTTTATCAATTTCATAACATAATACTCTTTTCGAATTTATTGCTAAGACTTCAGTTAAAGTTCCAATCCCTGGGCCAATCTCAATAACACCACTAGTTTTGTCTATTTCACTAGTCTCAACAATTTTATCCAATATATGAGCATTTATCAAAAAATTTTGCCCATATTTTTTTTTAGCTTGAAGATGATATTTTTTTAATATTTCTTTAGTTCGATGTACAATCATAAACCTTTTTTATATCCTCTTTACTAATATTAAACATATTCAGTTTCTTTAGAAATTGTTTTGCATTACCATATCCTATTCCCAAGCGATTACCTAATTCCTTGCGCTTGATTGCAGAATCATCTTCCCCAACAAGTCCCAAATCATATAAGTCATTAAGTGTTAACGATCCAAGATTGTTAACAATTTTAATATCAGAAAATAAACTAATTATATTTTCTTTACTCATATGTTCGATTCCAATTTTTTTACCATTTTTACTTATCGCTTTATTTCTATTAGCATAGATATGTAAAGCATTCGGAACCTTGTCAACAATTGTTTTACGAATTCTTTCCCCAGAGTAATCAGGATCCAAACATAAAACAATATCATGGTTTTGAGAAAGCTTTTTTACTAATTCTAAAAACTCAGGCCTTACATCACTACCATTAGTTATTAAGATATTCAAATTAGGAAAAACTGACTTAAGTTTATTATAATCATTTTTCCCTTCTACAATCACAACCATTTAATTTAATCCATTCATTATATCTAATACTTTTTGTAATTCTTTAGGAATGTCAATATGTTGAGGGCATTTCGGAATACATTCACCACATTCTATACAATAAGAAGCATCCGCAAATTTATCTGATAAAAACTTAAAATCTCTTTTCGCTTGATTCTCATTATCAAACATTGCATAATCATTTACTATTGTAAAGTTAGTTGGGATATTTACGCCATTAGGGCAAGGCATACAATATCGACATTGCGTACAACCAACAACTTCTAATTGCTTTAACTCTTCAGCAACTTCTAACACTAACTCGTTTTCTTCAGGCGTCATCTTTTTAAAGTCTTTATAGATTTTAATATTTTCTTCAAGCTGACTTAATTCATTCATTCCGCTTAATACAGTCATTACACCATCTAAAGATGAAACCCAACGAAAAGCCCATTTAACCATAATATCATTATTATAATCTTTAAACTTTTTCTCTACCTTTGGATTAAAATGAGCAAGTTTTCCACCTTTTAATGGTTCCATAACAATAATCGGAATTTTGCGATTAACTAGTTCTTCGTATCCTTTCATTGTTTGCTGGATATCTTTATCTAAATAATTAAGCTGAATCTGGCAAAAATCCCAATCATATAAATCTAATATTTCCATAAATGTATCATAATCATCGTGGAAAGAAAATCCAAAGTTTTTTATCTTTCCTTCTGCCTTCCACCTTTTACAAATATCAATTATATTTAATTCTTTCACCTTCTTTAGTAAATCTTTATTCATCGCATGAAGCAAATAAAAGTCTATATAATCTGTTTTTAGTTTTCCTAGATGATCATCTATTTGCTTTTCGACATCACTTACAGTTTTATATCGATATACTGGCATTTTTGTTGCGATATAATAAGTATTACGATCATATCGTTTTAATGCTCGCCCAACAAATTCTTCACTTTGTTCATTTAAATATGGAACTGCTGTATCAAAATAATTTATTCCATTTTGATAAGCAACATCTATTAAATGCATTGCTAATTCTTCATCAATTTTCCCGTCTTTCATTTTAAATCGCATACACCCAAAACCTAAAGCAGATGTTTTAATATCACGGTCATACCATTTTCTATATTCCATACTTTCCTCCTTGTTATATTCATTATTATAGCACATCAATTTATTTAAATAAAGTTATTATAAGTATTTTTTAATAATCTCAATTATATCTTTTCCATATAAAACATATTTTCTTTCTTTAAATCCCGGAACTCTAATAAACTCAAATTTATTAATTGGTTTATACTTAACAAGCATTTCCGCATCTTTGTTATGGAAAATGTTGCAAGCAGGTATATTCTTTTCCTTTGCTTTTTTTCGTCTATATTCTAATAATTCTTCATATAAAATCAAATCATCATTTGAAAGATTTGGCAGTGGACGATTATGCTTTTCAAAGCGTCTTTTCATAACTTCAAAATCATTAAAGAATCTATCCTTATGATTATCCTTTAATAATTTTCCAATCTCCACCATCTTTTGATATTCTTCTATACTACATTTAGGTGATACTTTGTTCTGAAAGAAATTATTAATTTTATCATATCGAATCATCGGATAACTTCCTTCTAAGTAAATAGATGTTTTGGGATTTGCCATCACAACAAGGATTTCAAATGGAATATTATAACCTTTGAACTTTAAAAACTTAGAGAAAATCACCGCTTGTTTTTGGGTTTGCGTGAAAGGATTTTCCATACCTACTTCTTCAATATAATATTTCCTTGGTAACAATCTAATGACATCACCATTTTTAGTTACTTTTATATTACCAAATAAATTTTTAACTTCTAGAATAAATATTTTATCTTTAGTTATTACAATAAAATCTGCTTGAGCACTTTCATGATTACATTCAATTCTTACATTTGAAAGACATACTATTGGTAAATAAATATTTTCAAGTTCATAATTAACCCTTTCTTCACCTTCAAGCCAATATTTTGCCAACTTGACACGATGCAAATAATCTCTTTCATTTTCGCCTGGTACTCTTGTAATTGATCTTCTCATATATTTTGTTAACTGAAACTCTTTAATAAATCTTGCTCTATTCATATCTATCCCCATATTAATTATTAACAAAACATAACTCAATTACTAAAAAAAATACTCCTAAATTTCTTTAGGAGTATTTATTATACTAAAAACTATTTATTAGTTATTTTTTACGATAGCATCTTCACCAAAGAATACGCCACCAAATGCACCTGCTTTGAAGTTATTATATGATGAAGTATCATCAATATAGTAAAGATCTCTTACCATTACAGTAATTGTAACATTTTCTCCTTCTACTAAACCTTTGTTACTTTCAAGGTTATTTAATCTGAAGAATTGACCATCAGTTTCACCATCAATATACCAATAGTGACCACTACCTCTTACTGTACCAGTAATTGTAATTAATTTACCATAGTAATCTTTAGCAACTTCTACAGCTTTATCTTGGCTATTAACACCTAGTGCGAAAATATCTTCGATTGACATTTCTTCTGCTGCAATTAAAGTTGGTTCATCAGCATCTTTTAGTGTGCGATATTCGATTTGTTTAATTTGAATATTAAATGATTCTTCAGGTTTATATGTACTTACATACCCTTTAACTTGGACGATTTCACCTATATTTGGACGGTTTTGAGTATAAATTAATACAGCGCCTGTTTCATCTGCAACCCAATATCCACCATATTGATGCCCAAGAACTTTACCCTGAACAAATACTAATGGTTCTTCATCACCAGATTTTAATGGCGTCATATCAATTAAATCATTAGCTTTTGTAACATCTAATTTCAACGCTTTTAATTCAAGTTCTTTGTCTACTTTTGTATTACCTACAGTTACAGTAACTTTTAATTTTACTGTTGTTTCTTCTGCAGGAGCAGTAAACTTACCATCATTTGTTAGAATTTCTGGTTTTGAAGATTCCCATTTTACTGTAGCGTTAAATTCTGAATCAGTAGTTGGTAATGTAATATCCCAAGTTAAAATTTCATCCTTAACAAGGTCAACCATTTTATTTAATGTAATATCTGCTTTTTGTTTTTCAGTATATTGAATTTCAGTTTCTTCAGCTGTTTCTTCAATATAACATACACTATAAGCACCTTGATAACTACTATAGATTAAAATAACCATTTCAACATATTTTTCTTCATAATCTTCAATATCTTCTAATGAAGCAGAAGAACTATAGTTTGAAATACCAACAAATGTTTGTCTATCTAATGGATCAGCTATGTGGAATGGATTATATCTGTCATCTGTTGAATAGATTTTCCCTTTGATTTTATACATTGTTGTATAGAAATCAGCATCATCAACTGGATGCGCCATTAATTCAGCAAGAGTAATTTCTTCTAAGTCAGCATATGGATCAAAGTTTTCTTCTTCGCCAGTTTTTTCAACTGTTGAATTTTTAAGTTGTGGCATGTTATTGTATTTATCTGTTTCACCACGTACTACAACTTTATCACCAATACGACGTCCATGTCCAGATATATATACATATAAATGTCCAGTGTCATCTTTAAGTGCATAACCATTATCAGATACAAATACAACAGTTCCTTCAACTTTTACTTTTGTTCCTAATGATGTAGCTTTAGCTTCTTTAATTGTTTTTGCAGCATAAGTATCTGCAACAACAGTTATAGACAAATCACGAGTTGCTTTTTTATTTTCATAAGTAACAGTTGCTTTTAAAGTAACCTTTGTTTCTTCTGTAGGAAGTACTACTGTTGCTTTATAATATAAATCCGGACTAGGTTGCATTGTATCATCTTCAGCTGGATGTTCCCATTCAGGATATTCTCCAATTGATACAATGTTAGGATGTGAAGATTCCCAAGTAACTGGAGCATTTTTATTTCCTTCAACATACTTAGGTAAAGCGAATGATCCTGTTATTTCGTCATGATTTACAATATAAAGTTTATTTGCAAGTACTTTAGCTTGGTTATCACTACAGCCTACAAGTGCTAAAAGTGCTAATGCCAATATAAATATTGACCATATTTTTCTTATACTTGATTTCATTTTATCCTCCTAAAATATTATTCAACTTCAACAACATCATTTAATCTTGGCAAATCATCAGGATTTATTTCCCCTTTTGTATAACGAGGTGCATCCCCAACAGAAATTTGGTACTCACCATTAGCATATTCATAGTAGGCTATGCCACCAGTTATATTATATAATTTGCCAATTGTAAAAATATTTTCAACTTGATGCTTAATAATTAACGAATTTCCAAAATAAACATCAAATAGTTCATTATCACTATTTACAAACTCGACTACATGATAGTCATCTCCACCCGTTGTTGTTCTTTTTTCAATCTTAACACATTTAAGATTTTTAACCTGAACAACACGACCGTAATATGGCTCTAAGTCTTTTCCTCCATCTAAGCTATCTGCATCTAAAGAAATAATTTCAGGAGCTATATTTTCAATTACTTTACTTGGTTTTCTTAAACCAGTTAATTGCGTACCATACATGCCTTCATATTCAAGTTGGCATTCTAGGGTAAAGATATCACCAATTTTATATTTTCGGTAATAAGGATCTGTATATCCGTAAAATGCATAGATATGTCCTTTACCTGAAACAATTTTTCCATCATCGTCATAACTAACTTCATATGCATCCTCAAGAAACATATTGTTTCCTACAGTTCTAACAAGTTTAACTGTAATTAAAAATTTTGTTCCGGTTTGAAATTCGTCATGATTATTTAGAATATATAAAATTGATGTTTCAATAGTTTCTTTTGAATAGTTAAAGTTAGGATCTTTTTCGCCATAAATTCTTTTTTGGGAAAGAGCTGCTTTTTCACCAGCATCCCAAAAAATATTATGATATTTATATGATTTGTCAACCATGTAGCGCGTATAAGCAAGTTCAACCTCTTCTAAGTTTAATAAGCGATACTTTTGCGAGTCACTAGGTTTATACCAAACCCATGCTAAGTATCTATTTCCAGTTGAATCAATTCGCTCACCATCTGCTTCTAAGACGATTGACACAGCGTTTTCTAACTTTTCTCTTACAAACTCACTTGCAGGTTTCCCCCAAGCTTCAACTCTCCCTGTCGACTCTGGAGTATCAATTCCTAAAAATCGAATGGTAATACTTTTATTACCGGTGTAGACAGAGATTGTATCTCCGTCTACACATCGGTTGAGTTCAACTATTCCAATTCCATCTTCTATGAAGTCTTTGCCTATTGGAGATACATCAAGATCAAGCTCATCAGTATAGCGCGTATCAAGTGGTATCGGCTCGGTTTTTTCATTACCTCCGTTATTTGGCTCGCAACCAACAATTAAAATTGAAATAAGTATAAGAGATAAGAGTTTAATTGGTTTTTTTAAAAACTTCATACTTCTATCCTTAAAAATTTAATCTATTGACCGATACGTCCAACTGCATCATTAAATGCTTTTTGAACATCAGTTTGTAATACTAAGATTTGTGTTACAGCAGTTCCACATTCTTGACGAACTTTATTTGATCCTGCCCATGCAGCGTCAACGAAATAATTCCAGCCACCTTTAGAATATTCTGAAGTAGCTCTATGAACTTTCGCAAAGTTGTCTGTATCATCTTCAATAAATTCTTTATATTCATCTAATTCATAAGCAGATGCTCTAACTGGCATATATCCAGTTTTCATTGCAAAGTAGGCTGTATTTTCAGGAGTTAAGAAATGTTTAATTAATAACCATGCAGCTAATTTTTCCATATCAGACGCTTGTGAGAAAATACATAAGTTAGTTCCTTGTTGGATTACAAATTTATGATCTTCATCATGATAAGGAATAGGTGCAACTGCCCATTCAGCAATTGAATTAGAATAATGTGATGCTCCAGCTGTAGAACCAACATTCATTAAAATTTGTCCATTGATAAAGAAGTTTGAACCATACATTCCTTCCCATGCTTCAGGAACATTCATAACATTTTTCTTAGCTAAGTTTTGTAAATATGTTAATGCTTCTTTAGCTTTTGCATCATCTTTAAATGCAATTTTACCTCTTTGAACATCAGTAACTCCGTTTGCACGAACGATAGCTTCAGTATATTTTCCACCAAATTGATGAATGATTGTTGTAAATAGGTTACCTGTTGAGTCATACATCATAGGTAGGAATGTTCCTTCTTCAAGGTTAGTTGCAATATTTCCTAAGAATGAATATTCTCCATCTTCAATATCTTCTACTATTGCATAAATTTCTTCCGCAACGTCTTCTACTTCTGCCCAAGTTTCAGGAACTTTTAGATCAAATTCATCAAAGAATTCTTTATTATAATATAAAGCTTCTGTAGATTTATTAAATGGAAGTCCAATAAAGCTTTGCTTAGAGTCAAATTGTCTGTTTTCAGCTAAATACCCTGGTAAGAAATCTTCAATTTCTTCTTTTGAATAACCGATACGAGGATCATCTGCATTAATAAATTTATCTAGTGGAATAATTGATTCTGTAATTAAGTACTCAGCAAAATGATCTGGATAACCTACAGATAGTGTTGGAGCATTTCCACCACCAACGTGTAAAATTGTTGCGTCCTTCATTTCATCGTAACCGCTAATTACTTGAACATCTACAAATACATTCGGATACTCTTCATTAAATGATTCAACTAATTCATCGATTACATTTTTAATAGCTGTACCAAATGGGATTCTGAAAGTAATCTCGACTTTTTCTTCAGCTTTCAATTGCTCAATTGTCAATACTTCATAATCAGAACTGTACCCTCTTTGGCATCCCGATAAAACTAAAACTGCAACTAAAACAATTACAAACGATAATAACTTTTTCACTTTCCTTCTTTCCTTTCTATATAATATATTTTAATTAACCTTTAATACCACTACGTGAAACACCATACATAATGTATTTTTTCAGTAACATAAAGACAATTAATAATGGAACTGTTACCATTGTTGCTGCAGCCATTTGATAGTTTAAAATTTGTCCAGCACCATCAATGTCTCGATAAATTTGTAATAAACCATTACTTACTAAATACATTTTTGGTTCAGTTGCCACTAAATTAGGCCAAATGTAAGCATTCCATGTCCCCATCATACTAAGTATAAAAATGGTTGTAAGTGTTGCTCGAGACATTGGAATCATCACTTTGAATAAATATTTAAAATCACCAGTGCCATCTACTTTTGCAGCTAAGTATAATTCATTTGGAATTTGCTTAAAGGTTTGCCGCAAGAAGAAAATGAAAAACACATCAACAATAAACGGTATTACCATTGCAGAATAAGTATTAAGTAAACCTAATCTTGAAATGGTCCCAAAATTACTAATAATATATATTTCCCCAGGGATCATCATCGTTGCAAGAAATAGTGAGAATAATGCATCACGGCCACGGAAATTAAGTCTAGAAAATGCAAATGCTGCAAAGACGATTGATACCATTGAGAACGTAGTTGTAGCAGCCCCAACAATAATCGTGTTCAAGTAGAATCTAAAGAAGTTTGCACTTCGCTCGGCTGCATAGCTTAATGCCCCAGGAAAGTTCTCCCAATGCCATTCCTTTGGAAAGAAACTAATCTTTACAAATCCTAATTCATTAGTACTTCTTAATGCTGTTGCTATCATCCAGTAAAATGGAATAACGATAAACAGTGCGATTAATACAAGGAATAAATATATTCCTATTTGGGAGAATATTTTCTTAATACGATAACGACGAAGTTGTTCTTCAGTCATATATAATTCTTGTTGCATCTATATCCCCCCTTAATAATGAACCTTTTTCTTATTAATATATAATTGTAATGCAGTGATTACCATAATAATCGCAAACAACACAAGTGACGCAGCAGAAGCTTGCGACATTTTCCCCATCACCGACTTCTCAGATAAAGCATCATAAATATACCCCACTACTGTGATTAGCATATACGGATCACTAGCAGGTCCATATCGACCATTAAATACTGAGATAACACTTGTATATGCTTTAAAAGCTCCAATAAATGATGTAATAGTGATATATGCTATCATCGGTGATAAAAGTGGAACAGTAATTTTTCTAAATACCCTCCATTTTGGAGTCGCATCAATTTGTGCCGCTTGATAATATTGTTTATCAATACTTTGAAGCCCCGAAAGAAATACTAAGATTTTAAAGGCTAGTCCATTCCAGATTGTATAAAGTGTGAGAACGAAAAGTGCAGATTCATACGTTGGCATATTATTAGTTCCCAAAGAGTTTATCCATGCTATCGGGCTTATACCGAGCGATGATAATAATGAGTTTACTAAACCCGATCGTGATGAAAACAGTGCAGAGAACACTAACCCTAGTGCAATAGTATTTGTAACATATGGTAAGAAGTATAGAGTTTGGAAAAACCCTTGAAACTTCTTAATACCATTTAAAGCAACAGAAATCAGCAATGAAATAATAACTGAAATCGGAACAGATATAATAACCATTATCGCTGTGTTTTTTAAAGCTAGTAAAAATTTACTGTCTTGAAATAATCTTATATAGTTACCAATTCCAAGTCCAATATAAAAAGTTTCATCACCCTCAGCAATCGTTTCTCCGAAATGCTCAATCCAACCATATGCATATAATGTGTCATACCACACATTAAATGTATAACCTTCCATAAATGAAGTAATTAAAGTATTAATAATTGGCCAAAATGTAAAGACTGCCATCAATAATAAAGTTGGACCCAAAGCAAGAAAAGCCTTTAAACCATCCTTTTTATAGTCAAGCATTATTTAATCCTCTCTCCCGTGTCTTTATTGAAGACAAAGATTCTTTTATATCCAAGCTTTATTTTTTGACCAGGTTGTAAATGTCTACCTTCAGCAATTATCGCACGAACAGTTTCATGATAACCATCAATAATACAAAGAGCCATTGTATCTCGACCAATATGTTCTACAAGCTCGATAGTTGCGGAAATAGCACCATCATCCGTTATCTCAAAAAATTCTGGACGAATACCAACATAAACATTTTGGTCTTCAACATCAATATCTTCAAGTTTTAAATCACTAATTAGTCGTAACTCTTTATTTTTAACATAACCTTCCGCAACATTAATCGGAGGATTTCCTAAGAACTTAGCAACAAATAAATTTTTTGGTTCATCATAAACAACTTGTGGTAAATCCATTTGTTGACGAACACCAAAATTCATAACTACTATTTCATCGGAAATACTCATTGCTTCTTCTTGGTCATGAGTTACAAATATTGTTGTAATACCTGTTTCTTTTTGAATTCTCTTGATTTCTTCACGTGTTTGAAGACGTAAACGTGCATCTAAATTAGATAAAGGTTCATCAAGTAACAACACTCTCGGTTTCTTTACAAGCGCTCTTGCAATCGCAACACGTTGTTGTTGTCCACCTGATAATTGTGATGGCTTACGGTCTAATAAATTTTCAATATCAACTAGTGCAGCCATTTCATAAGTTAAACGTTCCATTTCCTCTTTTGGATATTTAAGATTTTCAAGTGGAAACATAATGTTTTGTCTAACAGTCATATGAGGATATAGTGCATAGTTTTGAAACACTAGTCCAATTCCTCTTTTTTCAGGAGGAACTACTGTCACATCTTCTTCATCAAAGAATATTTGTCCAGCGGTTGGTTTTAGTAACCCTGCAATCATGTATAAAGTTGTACTCTTCCCACAACCACTTGGTCCTAATAAACCAACAAGCTTCCCTCCAGGAATTAAAACACTAAAGTTATCAACGGCTCGTGTTTCTGCTCCTGACTTGTCCGTAAAGATTTTTGTAACATTTTGAAGCCTAACATCTACTCCTACTTTCTTTTCATTTGAAACATTTTCCATGTTTTGCTTTTCTACTTCATTAACCATATATATACTCCTTGTGTTTATTTAATAATCTCGCTAAAAGCACAAAAAACCGGATATATAAATCCAGCTTACTTTTTTAGTATAAGAAAATACCATATTGCAACAACCGCTCCTAATAATATAATTAGGAATACAAAAAACTTTGGTGCTTTTTTTAAGTACGCAAAAAGCCCAGGTAAAATCAAAAGAATTAACAATACAACTATTACACCATATAGAAGATAATAGTCTTCTCCCTTACTAACAAATTGAACTATTTTGTCCCATATCGGTCTGAAAAAATTAGTGAATTTTTCATTAATTTGATTAACATAATTCATAATTTTAAATCTCCATTATCCCTTCTCATATAATTATACTATAATTTTTTTATTCCTTCAAGGGCTTTGATTAAAGTTATTTCATCTGCATACTCAATATCAGCACCTACTGGTAACCCATAGCCAATTCGATAAATTAAAACCCCACTATTTTCAAGCATTTTTTGAATATATGTACATGTCATTTCCCCAGGAATGGTTGATGGAAGAGCAATAATTAATTCTTTGATATTTTCTTCTTTTACTCTTGTAAATAAGGCATTAATATTAATATCATCAGGACCTACGCCATTTAAAGGTGATATCATACCATTAAGTACATGATATTTACCATGAAAGGCATTTGTTTTTTCAAACGCAATAATATCCTTACTATTTTCCACAACCATTAGCTTTTCTTTACGATCTTGATCATTACATATATCACATATATCTTTATCAGTTATCGAACCACATTTGTCACAGTGCTTTATTTTCTCTATTGCTTCGATTAAGGCTTTACTAAAAGAATTAACACTTTCCTTTGATAATTTTGATATTGTAAATAAAGCAAGGCGTTCAGCAGTCTTTGGTCCAATTCCAGGATATAGTTGAAAATGCTTTATTAAATTTTCTAAACTCTCTGGAAATTTCATACTATCTCTAAAAGAGTCCACCACCAAGTAATGAATTATACTTGCCTAATTTTTCTTGAGTCATTTTATCAATGTCACTTGTTGCTTTATTTGTTGCTGCAACAATCATCTCGCAAAGCATTTTAATATCTTCTTGTGATTCAACTTCAAAGTCATCATCAACATGAATAGCCTTAAGTTCCTTCGTGCCCATCATTTCGACTGTTACAACACCACCTGCTGAGGCAGTAAAAACTGTTTCTTCAATTTCTTTTTGTAAAGCAACCATTTCCTTTTGCATTTTTTGAACTTGTCTAAGTAATTGATTATTCATAGTAGACCTCCTTATTCAACATTCACAATGTCTTCGCCAAACATTGCCTTAGCTTTTTTTATCATTTGATCTTTGGGATCAGTATATTCTTGGGTGTATATGATTAACTCCGGATCATTTATTGGAGTTAATTTTGGATATTTTATTCCAATCGTATATTGATTAACATATTCTTGCCTTTTTTCAAGCCATATTTTTTCAGGTAGCGCTATATAATTATACTTATCACCTAATATTTTTTCAAGCAAAGTCAAAGATTTATTTTTAAAACTTTGTCTCATGACTTGATTACATAAAGCAGCAGTTTTATAAGTAATAATAAATTCTTTATCCCCAACAGCAACAACATTACCATCTTTTAATAATTCAATAATACCTAAATCAATAGGGTCTATTCCTTTTTCTAATTGCCCCCAAAGTCCATTGATTCTTTTCATACCATTACGAGCGTCAATACTAAATGATTGATGCATAATGTTTTCTACAATCTTAATATCATATGTTTGATATTTATCAAATTCTTCTTGAGATTTTTTAGGAATAATAGACTCCAGGGTTTCGCTCATTCGTTTCTTTTCTTCTTCAAATAGATCTTCAGTTTCACTTTCTTTTTTATCGAAAATCTTTTCATCTACAGTTACATCTTTGGTTTCTTTTTCTTCTGTATCAAAAGAGTTTTCCTCACTAGTAGTATCTTCAATATCTATTTCATCATTTTTGATATCAACTTCGTTATCTATAATTTCAAATTCTTCTTCGATACTTTCTTTAGTTTTTTCATCTGTTTTTTCATCTTTAGCAAGATTTTTAAAATCAACTTCAATTTCTTTAGGCTCAAGTTCATTAATTGGTGTTAAGTCATTTCCGAATAATGCAATTTGTTCTGGCGCTACCTTTCTTCTCTTTGAACTTGATTCTGTACTAAGTTTACTTGATAGTAATTTATACATATTCTTTTCAAGATTAATTAGTTTATCTTTTAACTTTTTATAATCTCCAAAATCTTTGCTATCATATTCTCTATTTTTTAATTCTGTAATTGCAAGTTTTACTTTGTCGATATCTTCTTGTAAATATTTTATCCTTTGAATTAATTCGTTTTGTGAAAATGTTTCTTTTAGGGTTACCATTTCTTCATTAAGACTTACAATTTGGTTTTCTAATCGTTCAAAGTTTCCACTACTTATATTATCTATTCTTTCCGCAAGTTTATGAATTTCAAGTTTATGAAGTTCATCAACTATTTTATTTACTTTCATTTCTAAAAGGTTTAGTTTTTCATTGTCAAACTCAATTTCAGCAGCGTTTATATTTATTGTTTGATTTTCTAATCTTTCAATCCGAGAAAGCAAATCTAAATCCTCATTACTTACATTAATCATCTTAATAATTGCTACTTCTAAGTATATTCGAGGAGTAGATGAATATTTTATTTTCATTTGGACATCGCTTAAAACATCTAAATAATAAAAGATTTTTTCCGGCGATGTTGCCTTCGCAAGCTCGATAAAACTATCTTTCCCAAAGATATATTTATAATACATTATCGAGTCAGTATCAATATTTTGATATAAAAGCATATCACGATAAAATTGAAGCAGTCCTGAAACAATTCGATTAACTTCTTTTCCTAAATCAATTAATTCTTGAATAGCTTCTAAAGCATTATTTACATTACCACTATGAAAGTGTGATGCAAGTTCTATTAACTTATTATAACTTAAATTTCCCGTAACTGCATTCACATCTTCAATATCAACTATATCATCACTATAAGATATTGCTTGATCTAGAATACTTAGGGCATCACGTAATGCCCCTTCCGCTGCTTCACTTATCGCATTGACAGCTTCCTCACTAATTTCAACTTCTTCATCAGCACAAACAAGCCTAATTCGTTTCGATATTTCATTAACAGTTAAAGCTTTAAAATCAAATCTTTGGCAACGAGAAATAATAGTCGGTGGCAACTTTTGCGGTTCTGTCGTTGCAAGAATAAAAACAACATGTTGTGGTGGTTCTTCTAATGTTTTCAGCAAAGCATTAAAAGCTCCAGTACTTAACATATGTACTTCATCAATTATATATATTTTATATTTTGCTCCACTAGGAAGAAATTTTACCTTTTCGCGTATATCACGAATTTCATCAACACCATTATTACTTGCAGCGTCAATTTCAATAACATCCGGACTATTGCTATCACTTATTTCATAGCATGATTTGCAACGATCACATGGCTCAAGCATTGTAAGATCATTACAATTTAATGCTTTCGCAAATATACGGGCTATTGTTGTTTTTCCCGTACCCCTTGGACCACTAAATAAATAAGCATGGGATATTTTATTATTTGCAATTGCATTTTGAAGTGTCTTAACAATCGCCTCTTGACCCACTACTTCACGGAATAATTGTGGTCTGTAAGTACGATACAATGCTTTATAAGCCATACTTTCCTCCTTAAAACTACTAATTATCGCATATTTATTATAACATATTGTCGAAGAATTTTAAAGTTAAATAATATTTTTCTCTAAAAAGTTCATGAAAGCGATATTAAATTTTTATATTTATTTACATTGTTTTTTAATTAAGTTATAATAAATATTGTAAAACGGGGGAAAAATGTAAAAGGAGATAAAATATGTTTCTTGTAAGTTTTTTTGACAGTAAAGTTTTTAACCCAAATACAAACATTGAAATAATTTTTTTTGTTTTAGGCGGGTTAGGAGTATTCCTATTTGGCTTAGACTTAATGAGCGATTCATTAAAAAATATTGCTGGGAATCGTTTAAAATCATTTATTGAAAAAGCGACTAATACCCCATTAAGAGCAATTCTAACTGGTATGATTATTACTGCAATTATACAATCATCATCGGGGACGACAGTAATTGTTATTAGCCTAATTACAGCTGGACTAATGACGCTCCCACAAGCCATTGGCGTAATTATGGGAGCAAATATCGGAACAACGGTCACTGCTTTTCTCGTTGGATTAAAAATGGAACAGCTTGCACTACCAATTATCGGTCTTGGAGCGATAATGATATTTTTCATAAATCGAAAAAAAATCGGAATGATTGGTTATGCACTTGTAGGATTTGGAATGCTGTTTCTGGGCCTTGATTTAATGGGTGCAGGATTTAAAGTCATAATAACAAAAAATTGGTTTGTATCTATGATGCGCTCATTAGAAAGTAATGTTGTGTTAAGTGTCTTTACTGGTACAGCTTTAACTGCAATAGTTCAATCTTCATCTGCAGTTATTGGGGTTCTTCAAGGTTTATATGAAACAGGTGAAGTGCCAATTAAAGTTGGTTTAGGGATAATGCTTGGATCTAATATCGGAACAACAGTTACAGCATTAATTGCATCAATTGGCGGAAATAGACAATCTAAACAAGCAGCTTTATCACATTTATTCTTTAATATTTTTGGTACTATCGTCTTTCTAATTTTCTTTAATTTGTATGCTGGAATAATATCCAATATCGAAGCAAATTATTTAGAGCCAAGCTCAAAGATGACAATAGCAATTGCCCATATTGGGTTTAATGTCGTAACAACAATAATTTTATTTTTCTTTATTAATCAAATAGTTTGGTTAATAAATAAAATACTACCTATTAAGCAAGTACCAACATCCTTAGCAAAACTAAACTTTGATCTTCTTGAATCACCAGTTCTAGCTTTAAAAGCAGCAAAAGAATGTATTATCGAAATGGGATCGATTTCTAAGCAAATGGTTGAAACAGCAAAACTCTATTTAAATGAAAATAGCGAAGAACATTTTGAAAGATGTTTGAGCCTTGAAAATGTTATTGATGATTACGATCATCAAATCCATGATTATTTAGTTCAGATTGTTACAAACTCATTAAGTCAAGAAATAGGTATGACTCAAGCAATCTATATCGATACGATTAGAGATTTTGAAAGAATCGGTGACCATTGCGTCAACCTTGTAGAGTTTTTCAAATCTCGTTATGACACAAATGTTAATTCCGTAGATGTATTAATTAATAATCTAAATTACTTCTTCGATCAAGTATTAATCCAAATTTCAAATTCAATTGAAGGATTTAAGAAAATGGATAAAAAGATTGCAAGAGAAATTTTAGATAACGAACGTGAAATCGATACATTAGAAAGAAAATATCGCAATATCCAATTATCAATGATTGGTGATGGCACACTATCACTTGATGATATTCATTATGTTGATATTCTTTCAAATCTTGAGCGTATCGCTGACCATTGTGTTAATATTGCTCAAAACATTATCGATCCACATTATATTAATAGAACTTAAACTATTTGCTTAGCAAATAGTTTTTTTATTATAATTTTATAAAATTTTTAATATATATTAATATGTTTAATATAATCTTACCAAAGTCACAATTTGATATTTATTTACT
>DUOT01000084.1 GCA_012838705.1 Acholeplasmataceae bacterium | reverse complement strand
ACTACCAAGTGACTGGACTCCAATTATTGAATTTAAAGGGTTATTTAATGGAAATGGTAAAACAATTACTACCACAGGTACAACTAAATTTGAAATAGATAATAGTAATAATACTGTTCATGGTATTTTATGCAACTACAATAAAGGTACAATTACTAATTTCAATTTAGTAATCAATGAACTCACAACATATGCTACTAGCACTAATAAACAATACTATCATAAAGGTACTTATACAGTATATAATGGGGGCATTGCTGGTATTAATCATGGAGATATTGATAATGTTACAGTCATTGCTAATAAACGATTATGTAATGATCGTAACAACTCAGCTTTTGGTGTAATTACAGGATTAAATCATGGAACAATATCAAACTGTACTGTTAATGTTAAGGAAGATGTTTATTCAACTGGAGATGCGGGTGGCATCGCAGGAAGAAGCAATGGAACAATCAGTAACTGCACATTTACAGGAAAAATTGGTATATATGTTTCGGAAGATAATGGAGGCGAAACAATCCGTTCATGGGGTGGAATTGTTGGATATGCATATGGTGGAACAATTAAAAACTGCAAGAACGTCAAGGCTGAATTTCATTATCATGGCGAAAATGATATGTATCATAAAAAAGTGTTAGGTATTATCCATAGTAAATGTAATTTACAAATTAAAGTAGGAGTAATTATCGGACATAAAGAAAATAATACAACAATGACAAACTGTGAGTATGTAAAAGATAGTAACAAATTACATTTGGATGGTGGCGATTTCCATAATGGCTCTCATGAAAAGAAATATTTATTTGCTAACGAAAATGGTAAGATTGGAAAAATAGGTTAATAAAAGGAAGGAGATATTAATAATATCTTCTTCTTTTATTATAAAAGTATTTTGATTCAATAATTAATAAAGTAGTAAAAAAAGCAGATTGAATATTCCGCCTCTTCTTTATCATTATATGTATTCCTATTTTATATATATCGTAATTTGATATTCATCTTTAATACTAGGAATATAAACCCTTTATGTATTTAATCCCATTTTGCACTTTGCCCATGGATAACATATTGAACATTTATTAGATGACCATTGTAATCAGCAAATTTACTAAATACAAATTTAATAATTTTCCTAAATTTTGTGTTGTGTCATCAGTATAGGTAATTATCACTTCACCTTTTTCATTGATTGATGTATCCTTAATACCAACCCCTGAATCTCCTTTTATGAGCGATAGTGATATTAAATCTTTGTATTGTGTTTCCCCAACATCTCCATTGAAGGTGAGTCTCAGATACATTTAATTCAATTTCCCTTCCATCCGAGCCATCATCCCCCAAATAATGTTTCTAATGATACTAATTCATACCAAGTAGTATCCCTTTCATTTTTCCATTTAATATAACCATCCTCAACAGTCAATACAATCATCCTCAACAGTCAATACAATATTTTTTCCTGGAATACCTTGCTCACCTCTAATCGAATCGAGCCATTCTTCAAATGATCCATCGTAACCTGATGCAACTGCTAATTTCTAGATTTCTTTTTGTTGTTTTGTTAATTCGCTTTCTTTTTATTAAAATATTTGGCATCCGGATAAAAATAAGGCCAATAACATAAATATAAAAAGAAAACCTTTCTTCACAAATACCTCCCTAATAGATATTTACAATTTATTATATCATATGAAAAATATAAACAGCCATATTTATCCATTATTTATTAGAAAATAATTATCAAAAAACCTTTTGATTTAACTCAAAAGGTT
>DUOT01000083.1 GCA_012838705.1 Acholeplasmataceae bacterium | reverse complement strand
TATGCATAGTGTAAATGTATTCATAATATAAATTTATAAAATTTATGACAATTTCATAATTCATTATAGCGATAGTTATTAATATTATAAATAATAAAAACAATACTTTAATTTTTGAAAATATTATCGCGATGAAATTTCCAATTAAACTTAATAATAAAAGAACTATTGAATAGTAGAAAAAGATTATTTTGTTTGTAATAATAAATTCAAATCTTTTATCTATTAATACAGAAAAGCCAAAACAAATTAACATTAAGATTATTAGTTGTATTAATAAGTAAAGGATAGCACCATTATAAAAATTATTACGATTAATTTTAATACTTAAATAGCTTTTACTAATTACATTATATTGATATATTCCAAACAAAAATGAATATAAGACTAATATTAAGCCTAAAACTTTATAAAATGTTAGTGGGTCTTCTTTTATAAATAGAAAGCTTGTTAATAGTGTAAAGCCTATTATAAGTAATAAATAAACAAAACGAAGGCAATATAAATGTAGCCTAAATGTATTAAGTCCTTTCATTATTCAATCCCCTTAATTTCACGAAGGTTCATTAAATATACAATTACTTTTTGAATTGGAACTTCAGAGATTTTTATTAAATATTTTTGATATTTACGGATTTCATCTTTTGTTAATTTATGACGAACACAAACAGTTAAATTTTTTCCTCTTTCTTCAACACCAATTACTTTAACACCATTTATTAATGATTTTAATACTTCTGTTTTTCCGCTTAAGTAACGGAAATTATGTTTCATTTCCTTTACATAAAAAGTATCAATAAGCTTTCCTGAATCTATTAATAATAAATTATCAACTAAAAAGTCGATTTCATCGATACTAGTTGTACTAATAATAAATGTCCGTGGATATGTTTCGTTATGTTTATATAAATAGTTGAAAAAATCATAACGTTCTTTAATATCAGCATCTTGTAGTGGATTATTAAGAATCGTAATATTTGCTCTACTTGCTAGTGATAAAATACCTATTAAAATTGATTTTTTATTTTTTGATAAGTTTTTAAGTTTATCGTTATGATTTATTTCAAAATATTGAGCTAGTTGAAAAGCATAATAAGTATCCCAATTTGGATAATATTTATTCATTAGTTTGAATATATCCATAACTTTAAAAAAGCGAGGGAAAGATAGATTATCAATAAAACATATTTTTTTATTAATATTTAAATGATTTTCAATAAGGATTCCATCAAGATATATATTTCCTTGTGTTGCTTTCGTTTTACTACTAATAATGTTTAGTAATTCTAATCTTTTTGAATCATATTTTCCTACGAGAGCATATGTCTTGTTTTCTAAAAAATTGTAAGAAAAATTTTTAATTATTTCTTGATTTCTTTTCATTTTAACAATGTTTTCGCAAACCAATACAGACATAAAATGCTCCTTTCTTCTTAATTTAAATATACACTTTTTTGCAAAAAAAGTCAACAAACTAGAATTATGTAATAAGATTTTGTCCGCGATTCTTATTTTAAAATCATAAAATTATCATTTCTACATATATTATAAACTGTAGGGTGATAAAATGGATAATGAAATTAAGACTAGGGTGTTGACATCTTCGCATATTTTTCTAAAAAAAGCGTCAACAGTTAGAGAAGTAGCGAAAATCATGGGCTGTAGTAAATCGACAGTCCATAAGGATTTTACAGAACGTTTACCTAAGATTGATCCAGGTCTTTATGAAAAAGTGAAGGAACTGCTAAACTTCAATAAACAAATTCGGCACATTCGCGGCGGCGAAGCGACGAGGAGAAAATATGAATTAGAAAAAATCTAATTTAGTTTTTGCTGGTTCTAGGGTAGGGGATGAAAAAACTTACTAGAAGAGCATAAAAGGCTAATCTAAAAGAATTTTAATAGTAAATATCGCAAGTAAAAGAAGTATGCATTAGTATACTTCTATTTTAATATTATTTGAAGTAATGTCGATAAGTTGAGTTTTTATATCATCAACTTCACTATCAGGAAGTTTATATGAAAAAATTATTTTATCTAAAAATGTTTTTTCGACATTTTCATAATCATTTAATAGTTTTTGAATTTGATTAACATATGCATAATCAAAGGTAATTTTAATATGTTTATAGTGAATAATTTTAGAAAACTCTGCAATACTTACTGCACCACCAGCACTTGAACTATATGCTCTAACTAAGCCACCTGCGCCTAGTTTAATTCCCCCGAAATAACGAATAACAACACATATAATGTTTGTAAGATCATTTTTTCTTAAAACATCATAAATAACAATTCCTGCGGTTTGACTAGGTTCACCGTCATCAGAGTATTTATATTCGTTATTACTTTCACCTATAATATAACTATAACAGTGATGTGTAGCATCAGGATATTTTTTTCTTAAATTTTCTAAATAAAGATTTGCTTCGCTTGATGAATTTACTGGTGCTAAATAAGTAATAAATGTACTTTTTTTAATCTCTTGAGTATATGTATATTCTTTTGTAATTGTAAACATATATTTCCTCCTTCTTTATTTTAACATATTTTCCTAAAATTTAAAGGTAAAAAATGTCCTTTTATAGAGAAAAATCTTTAAATGTCTAGAATTTTTATTTTAAATGTTGTATAATATAAAAAAGGAAACGAAGTAGGTGAAAATATGGAAGAGTATTTAAACAAAGGCAAAGAGATTTTAAAACTTTTGGTTCGGAATGGATTTGAAGGTTATATTATTGGTGATGCTGTGCGTCAATCAATTATGAGTTTACCTTATAATGAAATTGAAATAAATACTAGTGCGACTCCAGATGCTTTAAAAGGCATTTTTGAGTTTACGAAAGTTGAACCATTTAATGAAAATATGCTGAAGATTAAATATTATGGATACGATTTCTATATTTCCACTTTTAGGTTAAATAAACATAAAGATCGTAAAGCTCCATCCCAAATTCACTACTCGAAAAATCTTAATGATGATCTTGCATGTCGCGATTTTACTATAAATACTATTGCAATGTCCCCAAGTGGAAAAATTATAGATACATATGGTGGTTATGACGATATAAAAAAAGGGATAATTAGACCGATTGGCAAACCGAAAACAATGTTTGCTGATGATCCAATTCAAATGCTAAGGGCAATCAGACTAGTAAGTGAACTTAATTTTAAACTAACAAATAATATTAAAAAAGGAATTAAAAGAAGAAAGAAGTTTTTACTAGATGCTGATCCGAAAGATATTAATTGGGAACTTAGTAAACTTTTTAAAGGAAAGTATTATTCAAAAGCATTAAATTTACTTATTGACCTTAATTTATATAAATTTGTTCCTGGATTAAGAAAAGCATTTGCATTGCAAAAGAAAAACTATTCAAGATTTAAAAAATTAACTACTGAAGAATTTATAATATCAAGTTTTGTAATTAATGAAGAAATTAATGAAAAATATGTGCCGCTTGCGGAAGAAAATAAAAATTATAATTTAATATATGATTTATGCTTAGCAAATCCAAAATCAAAGTATACTCGATTTGAATTATATGATAATGGATTAGAAGTTTCTCTTTCCGCAAACCTAATCTCTTGGGCATTAAAAAGAGCTCCAAAGAAAACTCGTAAAATATCAGCTGAATATCAAAACTTAGTTATTCATAGCGAAAGCGATTTAGAGTTTAAAAGAAGTCATGTAGAAGAAATAGTATCTGGTGATTATGTAGAGTTCATAGACCCAATTATGCAACAAGTTATTTATAAAGTATTGAATCAAGAACTAGCAAATGACTATGATGTTATCGAAGCTTTTGTAGTTCGGAGGTTACATGAGCTTAAAATTGATGTTGATACAAAAGAAGAATATGAATATCGAAAAGAAATTGTCGATAACCCGATTACAATTGATAACGATGAACTTGTTAATGCGACTAGTGAAGAAGAAGTTGCTGAAAGTTTAAAACGTCATGGGGAGATAATCAAAGACTACACACAACATCGTCTAGATATGCTTGAAAGAAGATTAAATGAACAAGAAAGATTACTAAAAGAAAAAGACTTACAACTTGCGAGGTTAGAATATGAAACGCGACATAAACAAATTACAAAAGATGTAGAAAGTTTAGTATCAAAAAATATTGAAATGTTGAAAGAGATGAATTATTTAGGGAATACGCAAGAAGATAAGTTAGAACTAAGTAAAAGGTTACAACAAGTGTATTTAGATTTCATTAGAGAGATAGACAATAAATACGGTTTAAACGAGGTGAATAATGAAAAAGATTAAAGATTTTTCACCACCTGAAGAAGCAACTTTAGTAGTGAAGTTACATGATGTTCAAATCCGGAAAACTTCCGCAAACGCTGATTATGCTAGTATGCTTGCTTTTGATGGTGTTGATACAATTGAGGCGAAAATATGGAATTATACCGATGAAATAAAAGATAAACTTGTTAGCGGCGAAGTATATGTTGCTAATGGGAGAATGAAAGATTATCAAGGTAAAATGCAATTTAATATTGTTGATATTCGCCCAATTACTGAAGAAGATAATATTGATATAACTGAATTTTATGAATATGCGAAAATAGATTTAAACAAACTCCAAGACTTAATTACGAGTTATATCAATAAAATTGACAATCCAATATTAAAAGAAATAACAGTAAAACTTTTAAAAAAGTATTATCAAGATTTCTTTTTGCATCCAGCTGCTGTTAATATGCATCATAATTATTTTTCAGGACTTGCATATCATACTTATACAATGCTGAAATTAAGTGATACATTTATGGATATATATCCTTCATATAATCGAAGTTTAGTATATGCAGGGATTATCCTTCATGACATTGGTAAAGTAATAGAGTTGAGTGGACCTAAAGGTACTGAATATACAAAAAAAGGGACGCTCATTGGCCATATAACTATCGGTGCAAATGAAATCTATGAAATCGCTAAGGAATTAAATTATGAAAATACCGATGAAGTTATTTCTTTAATCCATATTGTAATTTCTCATCATGGACAATTAGAATATGGTTCTCCAAAAGAACCATTAATTCCAGAAGCTTTATTAATCCATTTACTTGATTATTGTGATTCGAAGCTTGCTGCTTTGGAAAAGGAAGTAGTCAAGACTGAGAAAGGTGAATATACTAATCCTATCCTCACATTAAATAGGAAGAGTTTTTATCTTCCTGATTTAAAAAAATGATAGAGATGACTCTATCATTTTTCATATAAAACAAGTTAGTAAATCCAACTAGCACCAATGATTACTAAAAGTATAAATAATACAAGAACAAAAGCAAAATTATTTCCGTAGAATCCGTAGCAACCTTTTTGATACATATAATCCCCCCTTATCATATATTATGAATATCGTTTGTAGATTGGTTGGCTAAAGCCCAAAAAAAATAAAATATATGTTGTAAAAAGAATTAAAAAGTGGTATTATATTATTGTTGGCAAAATTAGAAGTTCAAGGAGTGAAAAATATGAATAGTAAAACAATAATGAGACGAACAATGCCGTTAATTATTGCTTTAGCAATTGTTATAATTATCGCAGTATCATGCACCCTATTAGCAAAAGATAAAAAAGTTCCGTCGACTGAAAAATATGATCCGGATGGAATTTTCCTTAAAGCTGGGGATGTAATTATAAAAAACTATAAAATTTATCAAGACTTAAAATCCCAAATGGGCATTGATACTCTTATTGATATGTTGGACAAACAACTATTAAAAGAAGTAAAAAACAAAGACAATAAAAGTTACTATGATGCAGTAACTCAAGAAGAAATCGAAGAAGCAATTGAAGAAGATATGTTCCCTAAAGGAAGAACCGGTGATGAGGAAGAAGATAAGAAGACAGAAGAAAACTGGTTAAAGGGAATGTTTATATATGGTTATACAACCGAAGAGCTTCGTGAAGAATACTTCCGATTAACTATTGCACGTCGTAAATATGTTCGTGACATTCTTGAAAAAGAGTATTTAGAATCAATTGAAAATGACGACGATGATGATGATTTAATTACTGAAAATGATATTGAAAAATATTATGAAGAAAATTATACAAAATCATATTGGGCAGTTGTTGTTAGATATCATACTTTAGAAGAAGCGAAAGCAGCTTTATCACAACTTGATGTCGTAATTCGTGAAAAAGAAAATGAAGACGGTAAAAAAGTTGAAACTTGGTTTAACGCAAGAACAGATAAAGAACTAACTGCTGATGATATTATGAAGGTATTTATTGACCTTTATAATAATCGTAATAGTCGTTTTGCAAAGGGATATCCTAATGAAAACCCACTTGATAATTTAGTTATTCGCGAAGGTGTTCATTATAATATAGTTGATGGTAAAATTGTCTTTAATACTGAATTAGATGATGATCCAGCAACATTACCTCAAGAAAATAAAAATCTATTATATTATACAAGCGAAGAATTAGAAGATTTAGATAAAGGTCTTGCATCATATGTTGATGGATTAAATGCATATTTAGCTGAAGGTAGTGAATTACAACGAGTGTTCAATGTTAATCCTAAGACTTGGTCAGGAGCGGATCATTATTACTTTGTGTTCAAAGTTCAATATGTAGATCCAGTTGAATTAGATGATGTAAGAGATGAAATTATTGAAAAAATGTTGGATGAAAAAGTTGATGAATCAAGAATGATTACTAATAAGCTTGCTGAATTGCGTGCTGAATATCGTGATGATTTCTTCATATATGATCCATTACTAGAAGATTTATATATTAATAAATTTGATGCAACTCATCCAAAAACTAAAAAAGAAAGCAACCATGTTGTTGCAAGATTTAACGGTGTAGATTATACTGCAGATATGTTGTTTGAAAAATTAAGCCGTCAATATGGACCATTATCTGTAATCGATTTCTATAACTATGAAAATTTATTATATAGTGAATATAATAAAATTTACGAATACAAAGGTAGAAATCAAGAAGGTAAAGTATTAGATGTTGAAGAATGGAAAGATATTGAATTCCAAGTTGAGGTTACAAAACGTAATTTCTCTAACGATGTCTATGCATCTGCAGGTTATCCAAAAACTTATGGTTGGAAAAACTTCTTAAGAGATTATTATATCAATCATTATGGTATAATGGTTGAAAATGAACAAGACTTAAAACTTTATTTCTTATATCAAAAAGTTGTTGCTGAATTTAAGAAACAAATTACTGATGCGGAAAATTTATGGCATGATATTTATTTACCGCAAATGGAAAAAACGTATGAAGATTTCTTAAGTGCTACAGGATTCCACTTATTAATTCATGTAGTTGATGAAGATGGAACGCCAGTAGATCCAGAGAAGTGGGAAGATTATCAAAGAGACTTAGCAAAAGAATTCTATGATGAAATCTTAGACGAAATTCAAAAGAAACGTCCTAATAAGATTCAAGAATTCTTACAAAAAGAAATTATTGAAGTTTATGAAAATACACCACACTTTGTAGCACACTTACCACAAGAAATCGGATCACAACCAGTTTATGATCCAAATACAGCTGATTGGATTATTCCAGATGCAGATGATTATCGTTATGCGAAATATAAGACAGCTGGTCTTGAAATTAAATTCGAAACTTTAACTATTACTGCAGGAAGAATGGTAGAACCATTTGAAAACGCAGTTCGTGAAATTTGGAATCAAGCTGAAGAAAATGATAATTTCGGTGAAGATATTATTATTTATGGTAAGAACTTTGACCAAGAGTATTTAGTAACTGAATTTGGTTATCATGTATATGTTAATACGAAAACTACAAGTCGTCCAACTACTACTGTTGATGGAGAAACAGTAAAATTAGTAGTTCCTTCACTTGATGTTGTAAAACGTTATTTAGAAAGTGAAGAAAACGATCTTGAAGGTGATTTAACACGTGTTGAAGAAAAGAGTGTAGATCAATACTTTGTTCCAATTCGTACTGAATTAAATGGTCAAACATATGTTCAATTACAATTTATGTATATGACATTAGAAAACTTAGATGATTTCAAATTTACTGATTCTGAAGTAAATAAAGATAATCAATTAGAAACAATTTTACAATTCTACATTGATACATACTATGATAGTTTGAAATATGTAGAAAAGCCAAGTGTGTAAAAAAATAAAATGCATTTCAATTATGAAATGCATTTTTGTTATTACGATACCATTTTTAATATTTTGATATTCATTTTTAGAAAGTGCTAGTTTTCCATTTACAAAAACATACTTTATTCCTTCTGGTGTTTTATTAGGAATACTTTGGTCGACTTTAATTTTTTCAAAATCAAAAACTGTTATATCTGCAGCATAACCTTCCTTTATATATCCACGATTTTTGATCTGGAAACGATCTGCTGTAGCACCTGTCATTTTATTGATTGTATTTTCTAAATCGATTTGATATTTTTTAGTTTTTTCTAAAAATAGTGGAAATGCTTGATATGTTCCTCCATTTTGGGTTCCGCTATATTCATACCATGCATCAGTCATATATATTGATAAATCATCTTTCATTAATTTTTCAATTATTTCTTCGTTATAATATCTACCAAGCATAATTCTTCCTTTGCCTTCCGATATTTCCACAAGCCTCACATACATATCAAATGGATCTAGATTTTCTTCTTTCGCTATTTCTGAAACTGTTTTTCCTTCATATTCAGGATGATTATCACTAATATAACTAATTACTAAATCATCAAAATCAATTCCAAGAAGTTTTTTCGTAATATTTATAATTAGTTTCAATTTAAATTTATTAAATTTCTTTTTACGGTCTTCTTTTGATAGTTTAAGATACCACGAAGGTAAAATTACGGAAATTGTACTTGCACCATATGTAAATGGATAAATATCATAAGCGATGTCTAGACCTTTTTCTCTTGCTTTATAAAACTTATTAAGCATTCTATCGACGCATTTCCATGAAGATTTCCCAACAAAAATTAAATGTGAGTACTGTACTTTTACGCCCGTTTCTTCTATTAATTTAATTACTTCGTCTAAAGCTAGTTCAAGGTGGGGTTTACTTATTAAAGGATATCCTAGTGCAATTTTTGAATTAGCTCGAGGGTGGATTGTTAGAATTCCATCGTATTTTTTTATTATACGGGCAAATTCACATAGTTCAGAAAATGGTGCATGCATTCCTGGTTCATACATTAAACCTAAGGAACCTCCAAAAGCACCGGCTTTCATACTTTCTTCTAAAAGGTTAAGTTGCTCCTGTAATTTTTCTTCACTAAGTGGTTTATGATTTAATCCTGCAACTGAAATTCTTGTAGTTCCATGGCCAACTAAAGGAACGATGTTGCAAACTAAATTGTTTTTAGTACTTTCGATAAAGTTTTGAAGTGAAGAAGGTTTTTCGATTTTAAAAAGACCGCTACCTACTAAATCACGGTACTTAGAATTTTCATCAACACCATAAGCACTAAAGCCACAGTTTCCAACAATTTGTGTAGTTATTCCTTGTTTTAAAAATGGAATTATTGCTGTTTCATCAGTTGCAAAGAAATCATTATGTGAATGAGCATCGATAAAGCCAGGACTAATGCATAAGCCTGTACAATCATAAACTATGTCAGCTTTATCATCAATGTTACTAGATACTTTTTCAATTTTATCATTATTAATTAATACATCTTGAACTTTCGGTTTTGATTTTGAACCATCGTATACTAAACCATTTTTTAATAATATTTTCATATTCCTTCTCCTTTTGGTTTATTATAGCAAATTTCGATTTTGTTTTCAATTGGTTTCTGCTTGAAAAAAAGAGTTAATCAAGGTATAATATAATAAGGTGAGAAGGATGAGGTTTAATATCATAGCAAGTGGCTCAAAAGGAAATATGACAATAATCGAAGGAAATGACACAAGACTATTACTTGATGCTGGAATATCCTTACGTGAAGCAAAAAGAAGATTTGATTTTGACCATGAAAATTTTGATGGGATTATTATATCTCATGAACATAGCGATCATGTTCAGTTTTTAATTACGATAGCGAAAAGATTAAAAACGACTATATATATAACTAAAGAAAGTTTTGAAGTCTTACTATCAAGATATAAAGAAAAATTAATCGGGTTGAAATTTAAATATATCGAAGCCAATACGAGATATAAAATTAAAAACATATCATTTCTGACATTAAGATTATCCCATGATGCAGCTAGTTGCTTAGGGTTTATTTTTTTTAATGAGACTACATCATTCGGTTATATAACTGATACTGGTTTTTTACCTATACCTTATATTAATCTTTTAAAAAGAGTAGATGCCTTAGTAATTGAAGCGAATCATGATGTGGAAATGTTGCATAATAGTAATAGACCTTGGACACTTAAAGAAAGGATTTTTTCAGTTAAGGGCCATATGTCGAATTATATTTGCGGACAAGTACTAAATTCAATTTTAGAAGCAAATAAATTAAAATTAATCGTTCTTGCTCACTTAAGTACAGAATGTAATACGGAAGAACTTGCAGTTGATACTATTTTAGAATTAATTAAGTCGGATTATATTCCTAAAATAGTTGTTGCAAAGCAAACGGAAGCAACAGGTTTTTTAGAGGTTAGTAATGGAGATAAAAATTATTGCTGTTGGAAAAATTAAAGAAAAATATATAGAAGAAGGAATAAAGGAATATTTAAAAAGAATTGTGCCTTTTTGTAAATTTAATATAATTGAAACTAAGGAATTTAATTTTAAAGAAATAAATAAAAATATACATCAAGAAGGATTAAAAATTTTGGAAAATATAAGTGATAATGATTTGGTTATTACTTTAGAAATTGAAGGAAAACTACTTAATTCTTTAGAATTAAGTGAAAAAATAAAAACTCATTTTATATATCAAAACCGTGCTTTATGTTTTGTGATTGGTGGATCAAATGGTTTAAGTAAAGAAGTGAAAGCAAGAAGTAACTTATCTTTATCATTTGGAAAGTTTACTTATCCACATCAACTAATGAGACTAATATTGTGTGAACAAATCTATAGATCTCTTGCTATCATTAATAACATAAAGTATCATAAATAGGAGGATTATGTTTAAACTATATAGTGATTATAAGCCGACTGGGGATCAACCACAGGCAATAGAAAAGTTAACAAACAACTTATTAAATGGTGTTAAACACCAAACATTATTAGGTGCAACAGGTACAGGGAAAACTTATACAATCGCAAATGTCATTAAAAATTATGGTAAAAACACATTAGTATTAGCTCATAATAAGACACTTGCAGGACAATTATATAGTGAACTTAAATCCTTTTTCCCTGAAAATCGGGTTGAATATTTTATTTCATATTATGATTATTATCAACCTGAAGCTTATGTTGCGAGTAAAGATTTATATATTGAAAAAGATGCGAGTATTAATGATGATATCGATCAAATGCGTCATAGTGCAGTATCAGCATTATTATCTGGCGAAAAAAGTATTATTGTGAGTAGTGTTTCATGTATTTATGGTATTGGTGACCCTTCAGATTATGAGAATAAAATGTTAGTATTAAGAGTTGGGGACATCATTAACCGCGATGATTTATTTGAAAAACTAATCAAAATGCAATATGTACGTAATGACTATGATTTTAAAAGAGGAACTTTCCGTGTTAAAGGTGATAATGTTGATATTATTCCAATGGGTGAAAGTGAAGAAGCAATTCGTCTTCAATTTTTTGATGATGAATTAGAAGTAATCCGTATTATTGATGTTGTTACTGGAAAATCAAAGATGTCGAAAAACATTATTACAATTTATCCAGCAACTTTATTTGCTGTTAGTGAAGAAAAATTACAAATTGCAATTCAAAGAATTAAAGATGAACTTGCTTTAACTATTGAAAGGTTTAAAGAAGAAGGTAAGCTATTAGAGGCTCAAAGGATTGAGCAACGAACAAATTATGATATTGAAATGTTAGAAGAATTAGGATATTGTAGTGGTATTGAAAACTATTCTCGTCATTTGAGTCTTCGTGAGGAAGGGGAAACACCTTATACGCTAATGGACTTTTTCCGAGGAGATTATTTACTAGTTATTGATGAATCACATGTAACAATCCCTCAAGTCCGAGCAATGTATAATGGCGATAGATCACGTAAACTAAATCTTGTTGAGTATGGGTTTAGATTACCTTCAGCTTTAGATAATAGACCACTTACATTTGAAGAGTTTGAAAAAAAAATTGATCGTGTTATTTATGTAAGTGCAACACCTGCAGATTATGAAAAAGAAAAAAGTGCAGAAATTGTTGAGCAAATCATTCGTCCAACAGGATTACTTGATCCTTTAGTTGAAATCAGACCAACCGAAGGACAAATAGATGATTTAGTAAGAGAAATACATAGACGCGTTAAACGTAATGAAAGAGTGTTAGTACTTACGCTTACGATAAAAATGAGTGAAGACTTAACATCTTATTTAAAAGATTTAGATATTAAAGTTGCATATTTGCATTCTGAAATAAAATCACTTGAACGAATGGAAATAATTAGGCAATTACGTTTAGGTGTTTTTGATGTTTTAGTCGGTATAAATTTATTAAGAGAAGGTTTGGATATTCCTGAAGTTTCATTAATCACTATTTTAGATGCTGATAAAGAAGGATTCCTTCGAAGTGAAACTTCATTAATTCAAATTATTGGTCGTGCAGCCCGTAATGCGAATGGTAAAGTAATTATGTATGCTGATACAGTTACGAGATCAATGGAAGCTGCGATTAGTGAAACGTATAGACGTCGTGCGATTCAAGAGGAATATAATAAAAAACATAATATTATTCCTAAGACAATTATTAAAGATGTTAGAGAAAGTTTAGTAATAACTAAACTTGAAGAAGCAAAAGCAGAAATAAAAATCAATTTAGAAGACTTAGATAAATTGAGCAATTTAGAAAAGAAACAATTAATTGCGAAGTTAGAAAAGGATATGCATGCAGCAGCTAAAGAACTTGACTTTGAGCAAGCAATGAGTTTGCGTGATATTATCTTTGAACTGAAAGCATCAATGTAGGAGGAAAAATGAAAAAGGTTATTATTGGTTTATCAGGAGGAGTTGATTCTGCTGTTGCTGTTATAATGTTGCAAAGACAAGGATATGATGTTGAAGGTGTTTTTATGCGCAACTGGGATTCATCACTTAATAATGATGTTCTTGGTAACCCTAATGACCCTGCAAATATCTGTCCTCAAGAAGAAGATTATATGGATGCAGTAGCAGTTGCAGAAAAGTTAAATATTAAACTCCATAGAATAGATTTTGTTGAAGAATATTGGGATTATGTATTTAAATATTTCATAGATGAATACAAGGAAGGAAGAACTCCTAATCCTGATATTCTATGTAATAAAGAAATAAAATTTAAGACATTTCTTGAAAAAGCTGAGGAAATGGGCTCTCATTATATAGCGATGGGTCATTATGCCCGTACTGAAGTTATTGATGGAAAAGTAAGATTATTAAAAGGATTAGATAAAAATAAAGATCAAAGTTATTTTCTTTGCCAATTAAATCAAAAACAAATTAATAAAAGTTTATTTCCAATTGGTAATCTTACAAAACAAGAAGTAAGGAAAATTGCTAGTGACTATAATTTAAATGTTGCAACCAAAAAAGATTCTACGGGTGTATGTTTTATTGGAGAAAGAAATTTTAAATTATTTCTTCAAAATTATATTCCTGCTAAGCCTGGCGAAATGAAGGATTTAAACGGAAATGTTGTTGGGATGCATGATGGTGTAATGTATTATACAATCGGTCAACGTCATGGTCTCGGGATTGGTGGTCCTGGCGAGCCTTGGTTTGTGATTGGGAAAGATGTAAAGAACAACGTGCTACTTGTAGGTCAAGGTAAAGAAAATGAATATTTATATTCTAATAGGTGTATTGTAAAAGATGTGAATTGGCTTGGAGATGATTTTGATACATTAAACTGCAGTGCAAAATTTAGATACCGTCAAAAGGATATTGATGTTACAATTAAAAGAATTGATGAAAACCTAATTGAAGTCTTTTATCCTGAAACTTCACGAGCTGTAACACCTGGTCAAGCTGCGGTATTTTATCATGGTGATATTCTACTTGGAGGTGCAGTTATCGATAAAGTATTTATGAACGATAAGCAGAGGATGTATTGATGGAAAAAATTTATGGGGTTGTACAAAAATTAATATATTATGATGAAAATCAAGGGTTTGGAATTATTCATATTAAGCTTGATTATCAAAATCCTGATTTGATGCAGTATCGCGAAAAACTTTTTTCCAATATTGTTACTGTTTTATCTAATTTTGATAGAAGACCAATTATCGATGAAGAATATTACTTTACAGGTGATTTTGAAACGTCAAGTTACGGACTTCAATTCCGTGCAAAAACTTTTCAAAGATTAGAACCACAAAATGAAGAAGGAATTATTACTTATTTATCTAGTGATTTTTTTCCAGGAGTAGGAATAAAAACAGCTCAAAAAGTATATCGGGCTTTAGGTTCTAATTGCCTTCAAAAAATTATTAATGATTATAATGTTTTAAATGATGTTGATATTACTGAAAAACAAAAAAGAGTAATTTATGAAAATTTATTAACTCAAGAAAAAAATGAAAAAGAATTAATCAATTTACTTAATCTTGGAATTACTTTAAGAATGGCTATTAAAATCCAAAAACATCTAGGAATTAATGCATATGAGATTGTTAAGAATAATCCATATAAATTAATTGATTTAATTGATGGAATTGGTTTTAATCGTGCTGATCAAATTGCTATCAATAATGGAATTACTCGTGATAATCCATTTCGTTTAAAAGCATTAATCATTTATGTATTAAGAACATATTTATTTGATACTGGTAATACTTATCTTGGCATTAATGAATTATTTAGTGAAGCTTTAAAATATGAATCAGACTTCTTAACTAAAGATATTTATTTAGATTTAGTACAAGAATTACATGAAGAAAAAAAGCTTGTTATTGAAAATAATTTTATATACGATTATAAATTATATTTAGATGAGTATAAAATTGCGGAAAGGATTCATCTGTTCTTACAGTCTCAATCATCAGAATTTGAAAACATTGATGTATGTCTTCAAAAGGTGATGGAAGCTAATAGAATTACTTATAGTGAAAAACAAATTGAGGCGATAAAAAAAGCAATTTTGGAACCGATTGTAATTATTACTGGTGGTCCGGGAACTGGTAAATCAACTATTATTAAAGGTATTATTGATACTTATTCAAGTTTACTTAAAGTTGGAGATATAATAAAAGAAAAAATTAAATTAGTTGCTCCTACTGGAAGAGCGAGTAAAAGATTAAATGAGGTTACAAAACATCCAGCAACGACAATTCATAAGCTATTAGGATATGGTGGCGGAGATTATTTTTCGGTAACGCCTGATACACCTATAGATGCGGAAATGATAATTATTGATGAGTTTAGTATGGTTGATTGTAGTCTTGCTAGATATTTATTTTCTGTTATTCTTCCAGATACAAAAATAGTAATTGTTGGTGATGCTGACCAACTTCCATCTGTTGGTCCAGGAAATGTATTGAAGGATTTAATTGATAGTAAAGAAATAACAACAATTCACTTAGATAAAATTCATAGACAAGCAAGTGGTTCTTCAATTATTTCCTTAGCTCATCATATTAATAATGGTATGGTTCCTGAAGATTTATTAAAACTAAAACAAGACCGATCTTTTATTCGTTGTGATAATAGTTTAATTATTCCTCAAATTGAAAAAACTATTTCAAGAGCTATACAGCAAGGAATGGATTTAATTAAAGATATTCAAGTTTTAGTTCCTTTATATAAAGGTGATATTGGAATTGATGCAATTAATAATTTTCTTCAAGAACGATTCAATCCGCAAGATGATGAGATTGTTTTTCGAGGGAAAAAATTTCGTATCAATGATAAAGTAATTCAACTTGTTAATCGTAGTGAAAAACAAGTAATGAATGGTGATATTGGGTTTGTTTTAGGAATTTATAAAAATGGCGATAAATTTATTAAAATGACAGTAATGTTTGATTTTGGTAGTGTTGACTATGAATATGATGAACTAGAAGAATTAAACTTAGCATATGCAATCTCAATTCATAAATCACAAGGTAGTGAGTTTCCTTTAGTTATTATGCCTCTTAGTTTTAAATATTTTATAATGCTTAAACGAAAATTAATTTATACTGGAGTTACAAGAGCTAAAAAATATTTAATATTAATAGGTGATTATCAGGCTATGAGAAAAGGGATTGTAGAGATGGAGGAAAATAGACAAACGCAATTAACGCAAAGAATAAAAGAAGTTTTTGAAAAATCAAATGAAAATGATTTTGAAAACGATATAGATGATATGGAAAATATTTCGCCTTATGATTTTATGTAAAGAAGTAATAATAAGATTGCTTTAGACATAGTAAATGAGGTGAAATTATGAAAAAAGCTTTATCATATTTTTTGATCGGAGCAATAACTTCAACAGCCGTTTGGTATACTTTAGAAAAAAATCATACTCTTGATAATATTAAAAGAGAAAAGAAAAAAATGGCTGAAAAGTTTAAAGCAATGTTTCAATAATAAGGATGAAAATCCTTATTTTTTTCTTTATTGCAACAACAATAAATTTGTGATAAAATGAATGTGAGGTAAAAGTATGCGTAAGTTAAAATTAAGAACAATTGACACACCAAGACTAATAATTCGTAGACCGTGTATAACTGATGTTCATTTTATGTATTATAATTGGGCATCAGATCCTGAAGTTACTAAGTATTTAACATGGAGTCCTCATGAATCAATGAATGTATCAGAATTATTAATCCAAACATGGATTAATAATGAAAATTCATTAAACTGGATTATTGAGGCTAAAAAGACAAAAGAAGCTATTGGTTCGATTTCTTTATTTAATACTGATTACAAAAATCGAAGTTGTGAAGTAGGATATTGTCTTTCTCGTTATTATTGGAATCAAGGATTAATGACTGAATGTATACAGTATATTGTTAAGTATGCATTTAAAAAAGGAATGAAAACTATTAATGCTTTAGTTAGAGAAGAAAACATTGCATCCATTAAAGTACTTGAGAAAAATGGGTTTGTAGAGATGGGTAAACAAGACAAGTTAGTAAGATATCAAAAAGTAAGAATGTAAGAGGTTAAATATGGAGTCTCATCTTAGTAAGTTTCAAAAATCAATCATAGTATTATTTAATATTTTGCTTGCAGTTTTATTAATTTGGTCAATTACATATACACTAATGACAAGTAGTCGGTTTTATCGATATGAGTTTGCAAAACAAAATGTAACAGCGAGAACTGGATTTACTGAACTACAATTAGAAATAATTGGTGATCACATTATTGATTATTTAATAGATGAGAAAGAATCTCTCCAAATTCAAATTAATGGAGAAAGTGTATTTTCAATTCAAGCAATTAAACATATGGAAGATGTAAAAGCATTATTTTTAGGTATCCAAAATGTCCTATGGTATGCTTTTGTTATCTTTGTTGTTATTGGTATATATTTATATGTAAAGAGAAAAGAAATAAAAAAATACTTTTTTAAAGTTAATTTAATAGTCTTTATTTCACTTGTATCATTATTTATTATTATCGGATTATTTATTTTAATTAATTTCGATAATGCATTTAATGTTTTTCATCGACTTATTTTTTGGGATGAACAAAGTTATCGTGACTCCTTCTTTTCTGATACTTCTAATTATGCACATTTAGAAGAACCAGGAATTGATAATCGGATGCTTGTAAAAATATTGCCGATGGGATTATTTTCTGATGCTGCAGCAATTATCGTAATTGGTAGTATCGTCATACTAGGAATAATTACCCTCGTATTATTTATTAATAATAGACGTAGTAAAAGAATCGCATGATTCTTTTTTTTTAGTAAAAATGATAAAAATAATTAATTATATAAATGAAGGAGGGGGTTGATGATGAAAAAGAATATAGTAATCGGCATAGCAATTTTTGTTCTTATTATTTGTGGGATTATAATAAATATGATAAATCAAAAAGAACCTGTTATTATTGATGCAGGTAATGATGATATTAGTGATAGTCCAGGAGTAATATATGTTCATATTTCTGGTGAGGTAGTAAGACCTGGCGTATATGAAATGGATATTGATGACAGAGTCAATGATCTAATTATTCTTGCTGGGGGATTTACAAGTCATGCAGATACTGATAGTATTAATTTAGTACAAAAATTAGTTGATGGAATGAAAATAATTGTAAGACCAAAGGAAACCAAAATTACAAATAAAATATCAATAAATAAAGCAACAATTGATGATCTAAAAAAACTTGATGGAATTGGTGATGCGAAAGCAAGGGCGATAATTGAGCATCGTAATAATTATGGTTTATTTTCTAGTATTGAAGATTTAGTTATTTATAAAATTATAAGTGAAAAAGATTTTGAAAAAATAAAAGATGATATATGTACTTAAGAAAATTAAAGTAGTTTTTGTAAAAGTTAGATACTCTCGGTTATACTTGATTTTTCGAAACAATTATTTTTTGCTAGCAATAAGTGTTACTTTATTTTTACTATTACTTAATAGCATACTTTATTTACCACTACTTTGTATCTATCTATTTTATATATATAAAAAAGAAAAAAGTATTTTTGTTGCATCTCTAATAATAATTGGAATAATATTTACTTACTTTTTATATCTAGAAAATAAACCTAGATATTTGCATAATGAAATAACAGGAGAAGTAATAAGTGTAAAGAAAAAAGAAAGTCATCAAGAATTAATAGTAAAAAAGAAAAGAAATAAAGTATTAATTTATAATAATCTAAATAAAAACATATATCCTGGAATGATTATTTATTGTTTTGGAGAAAATATTATTCCAGATGAAAATCATATTGAGTATGATTTTAATTATCAAAAATATTTATGGCGCAATCATATAAATGGAATAATTAAATCAGAGTCAATAGAAATAGTAGGAAGAAAGCTTTCCATAAATATAATTCCAATAATTTTCACAAATTACTTCGAATTAAATTTTAATGGTCTTACATTAACATTTTTAAAAGCTCTTTTGCTTGGTGATTCATCTTCTTTAGATGAAGTATTTTATGATTCATTAATTTGTAATGGTACAATTCATCTCTTTGCTATTTCAGGACTACATATATCACTTTTTGTTGGGATTATCTATTACTTCTTAAAAAAATTTAATTTAAAAGAAAAATGTTGTGATGCAATTATTATCGGGTTTTTATGTGTTTACTTAATAATTACTTCATTCTCTCCATCAATTTTAAGAGCATCACTAATGTATATTTTCAGGAAAATAAATCAAAAACTAAATTTAAATTTATCATCACTTGATATTATTAGTATTATTTTTGTTTTCTTAATTTTGATTAATCCATATTATATGTATAATCTTGGGTTTGTTTTAAGTTTTCTTGTTGCTTTTGTAATTATTTTATCGCAAACAATTGTAAACGGAAGTAATATAAAACAAATGTTTTTAATTTCAGTGTTTGCTCAAATTGCAACTATTCCAATTAGTATAAATATTAACAATGAAATAAATATTTTATCTCCTCTTACAAATCTAGTATTTATAATTTTAATGGAAACAATTATTCTTCCGTTTTCACTTTTGGTTTCAGTTTTTCCACTTCTTCAAACTTTTTATTATTATATTGTTTTATCTTATAGTTCTTTAAGTATTTTTCTAAGTAAATATTTTACGGTAATCCTTAAGTTTAGAGATTTTAATCATTTTATGATTATGATTTATTATGGATTAATAATACTTTTTTTACAAAATTACCATAAAACAAATTTAAGAAAAACAATTTTATTATTATTTTTTGGCTATATATTTTGTATTTATAATTGTCATCTCTTTACTTTTCATGGTGAGGTAAATTTTTTAGATTTATATAATGGTGAAGCGATATTAATAACTGAACCATTTGGAAAAAGTAACATTCTAATAGACACTGGTGATGGAACTAATAATGCAGTGACAAATTATTTGAAAAATAAAGGTATTAGAAGTTTAGATTTATTAATTATTACTCATAATCATCGTGATCATAATGGTGAGTTAGAATCTCTTGTTAGGCATTTCCACATTAACAAAATAGTAGTGAGCGCATACTATAATAGTGATCTTACTAAGTTAGATAATGTTATAACGGTAAAGGAAGGCAATATTATTGAATGTGGAAACATAAGGTTTTCCGTTTTACATCCAGATAAAGAGTATAAAGATGAGAACGACAATAGTATTGTTCTATATACGAAAATTGGTGGTCTGAAGTACTTATTCATGGGTGATGCAACAAAAAACATTGAATTAAAGTTTAGCGATTTAAATGTTGATATTATAAAAGTTGCTCATCATGGTAGCTCCACCTCTACGTCGGATGCATTTATTAAAAGTATTAAGCCTAGGTATGCTATTATTCAATGTGGTCGTATTGAAAAGTTTGGCTTTCCTCATCAAGATGTAATTAATATTTTAGAGAAGAATAATGTAATAATTTATCGGACTGATAAACATTATTCGATAAAGATTAAATACTACAAAAAGGAAAGAATATTTAAAACCCTTAGGTGAATACTAATAAATGCTTATTTAGTCCATTAAATGGCTTGCCGTTTAATGAATAAATAAATTAAAAATGTCCAGGATTTAATCT
>DUOT01000082.1 GCA_012838705.1 Acholeplasmataceae bacterium | reverse complement strand
TTTTAAATAAACTAATCGCTTCTACAGAGCTTTACATGGAAAAAAGAGATACAGTACCTGAAGAAGAACTCTACAATTCTGATTTGTATAAATCACTTATGGAAAATAGCAATGTTGAAGAACTGAAAAATACAGATGATAAAAAAGAATCATTTAAGTCTTTAGTTGATCTGTTACGCGTAACTTCTGTCTATAAAGGTCGAAATGGTACACGTGTGATGAAGCCGTCTATATTATTTGATTCTGTCGGTACTAATAAGTTTATCGTCTTAGCAATGCACATCATTACTGCCTTATTAGAAGATAATATTTTGCTAATAGATGAGTTTGATAGCAGTTTGCATCATAAACTTACTAGAGCATTAGTGATTTTGATGAATTCAGAAATCAATAGTGATGCACAATTTATTATGACAAGTCATGATGTCAAGTTGTTATCTCCAAATCTATTTAGAAAAGATCAAATAAATTTTATATTAAGAGATGATTGTAAAGTTGAAATTGTTTCACTTGATGATTTTAAAGCAAACTCGAATAAAGATATAAGAAGCAATAGTAATTTTGAAAAGATGTATGTTGAAGAAAAAATAGTTCCCCTACCTGATACTGATATATATCAAGTAATAAAAGAATTTAGTTCATATGGCGAAAAGAAAGCCGATACTAACTAGTAAGAAAACGCGTTATGTAAGACCTACAGTTATTATATTAGGGGATGGAGAGACTGAAAAGTCATACATAAATAGATTAAAAGAGTTAGATTTTTTTGAAAATGTACATTTGAAATATGAAAAGGGTAATGAGTTTAATTTCGAGACTAAAATTAAAGAACATGCAACCAATAAAAACGTTATTGTCATCATTGATGTCGATAATGCTACATCAAACTCACCCAAGTATAATGAGATTAAAAGATTAGTTGAAACCAAGAAGTACAAAGGACAGGTATTCTTTAACAATTATGCTTTTGAATTATGGTTGCTAAACCACATTGATTATTTTTCAACACCAATAACTGATAAAAGTCAGTATGACAGTAGTATGAATGAGATATTTGGTGTTGAGTCATGGTCAAGATATAAGAACCAAAGAAACCGTAAAAAAATCATGGATATGATTAATAAAGATTCAGTAGAAGGGGCTGTTAAAAATATTAAAAGCCTAGATAGGAAAACCCCTTTTGAAAATCCATCAAGTAATATGGATGAATGTATTGATAAAATAAAGAAGATCAAATAAAAACGACACCAGGAGTAGACATTATAGAGCTATTTCTGGTGTTTTGGGTTAGGTGGTGAAAAAATGTTACTGACAAAACAATATTTAAATGAAGTTAGTGCTAAGCTTAAATTTGCCGATTCTCTATTTGAGTCTAAAAAAGAATTGAGTGAATATGATGTTTTTATTTCTTATAGTTGGAACGACAAGAAATTTGCTTCAAAAGTAGCACAGTTACTTGATATAAATGGTTAAATAAGAGTACCCAATAGTGTGCAAATAAGAATCCCCAATTCTTAGCACTATTAGTACTCTTTTTTGTTACAATATTCATCATGGAAAGGTGATGAATAAAATGATAAAAGTAATATTAGAACAAATAACAAAATTAGATGACTTACTACTATTTAGTAAAGCGTATAAGGAAGGATTAATAAAAGTGAATATATCGAAACTAGCAAAGGAATTAAATAAAGATAGAAAGACTATCAAGAAATATTTAAATGGTGATATACCCAAAAAAACAAGAAACAGAGTGAAATACTTAGATGAATATAGAGAATATATTGTTGAAGTTTTAAGTGATAAACACCAAAGCTTTGACTATATTGATCATTTATTTAAATTCTTAAAAAGAGAAAAAAATATAACATGCTCA
>DUOT01000081.1 GCA_012838705.1 Acholeplasmataceae bacterium | reverse complement strand
GGAAGAGATGATATAATATTGTTTTTTTCTCTAAGATTAAAGAATACGTAGATATATGTTTAGCACCTAAATTAATGATTTTCTTTAAATCTTTTTTTACTTTGCGAAAAGAATCGTTAGGTGTTCCATATATTAAATCAACATTAATATTTTTTAATCCACCTCTTTGTAAGGTTTTAATAGCTTTTTTAATAGTTTTTTCATCGTGATCACGTCCAAGAAATTTAAGTTTCTCATCATTAAATGATTGTACACCTAAACTAACTCTATTGATGTTGTATTTTGTCAAGACATTGACAAGTTCTTTTGTGATATCAGACGGATTTGCTTCGATTGTAAATTCTATTACACTATTTAAATCAATTTCTTTAGTTAAATGATATAAAAAGAAGTCAAGGAGATTTAGAGGCAAAGCGGTAGGTGTACCACCACCAATATACACAGTTTTTAAATCATTTAATAAATCTTTTTTTAATCTCAATTCTTTTAATAAATATTCAACATACTTGGTTTTCACACTATCTTTTGCAACCATTTTGTAGAAATCACAATAAGTACATATTTTTCTGCAAAAAGGTATGTGTATATATAGTGCCTCCATACTTCACCTCTTTTTATCAATTAATTTTCATCATCTATACTTAATACTGCTAGAAAAGCTGATTGAGGAATTTCCACACTTCCTACTGCTTTCATTCTTTTCTTTCCTTCTTTTTGTTTTTGTAGTAACTTCTTCTTTCTGCTTACATCTCCACCGTAACATTTAGATAAGACATCTTTTCGTAATGCTTTGATAGTACTACGTGCAATTATTTTTCGTCCAATTGCTGCTTGAACTGGAACTTCAAATAATTGTTTAGGTATTAAATTTTTTAATTTTGAAGTAATAATTCTTCCACGATAATATGCATTGTCCCTATGAACTATAGTACTTAATGCATCGACTTTTTCACCATTAATAAGAAAATCTACTCGTACCAAGTTTGCTGGTTTATAAGATGAAAATTGATAATCAAATGAAGCATAACCTTTTGTGGAAGATTTTAACCGATCAAAAAAATCATATACTATTTCAGAAAGTGGCATTTCATATGTTAATGTTACTCTATTTTCATCTAAATAAACCATATCTTTAAATGTCCCACGTTTTTTCTGACATATTTCCATAACAGTTCCTACATAATCGTTTGGAAGCATAATTGTAGTTGTCACAATTGGCTCTTCGATTCGAGAAATATAATTTGCTTCAGGTAACAATGCAGGGTTATCAATTTTTATCATTGTATTATCAGTTAGATAAACATTATAAATAACTGAAGGTGCTGTAGCTATTAAATCTATTTTAAATTCTCGTTCAATACGTTCTTGGATGATATCCATATGAAGTAATCCTAAAAATCCAACGCGAAAACCAAATCCTAATGCTTGTGATGTTTCCGGTTCAAACGTTAATGAAGCATCATTTAAAGCAAGTTTTTCTAATGCTTCTTTAAGATCTTCATAATCCTTATTATCCACAGGGAAAAGACCACAATAAACCATAGGATTAAGTTTACGATAACCCGGTAAAGGATTAGGTGCAGGCTTTTTCGCATGTGTTATTGTATCACCAACACGAACATTTTTTATATCTTTAATTGTAGCAGCTAAGTATCCTACATCTCCTACAGTCAAATAATCTCTTTTAGTTTCATCTGGTGTATAAACTCCTACTTCTACTACTTCATATTCAACATTTGTTGCCATCATTTTAATAATATCGCCCTTTTTTACAGTTCCATTAATTATTCTAATTGATGGGATAATTCCGCGATATTGATCATAATAAGAATCGAAAATTAATGCTTGTAATGGAGCTTCAGGATCTCCTTGAGGAGCAGGAACTTTTTTTACAACTTGTTCTAATATTTCAACAATTCCTATTCCTTCTTTTGCGGAAGCGAGTACCGCTTCAGATGCATCGAGTCCAATAACTCTTTCAATTTCTTCTTTCACCTTTTCGATATTTGCAGATGGTAAATCAATTTTATTTATCAAAGGTAATATTTCTAAATCATTATCGATAGCCAGATAAACATTAGCTAAGGTTTGTGCCTCAATACCTTGTGCTGCATCAACAATTAAAATTGCTCCTTCACAAGCAGCTAATGATCTCGAAACTTCATAAGTAAAATCGACATGCCCTGGAGTATCAATTAAATGAAGAATATACTCATTTCCGTCTAAACTCTTATATATTAATTCTACTGCATTAAGCTTGATTGTGATACCTCTCTCACGCTCTAAATCCATCATATCAAGCATTTGCGCTTTCATATTTCTTTCTTCAACGGTTTGTGTTAATTCAAGAATACGGTCAGCCAAAGTCGATTTACCATGATCGATATGGGCAATAATAGAAAAATTTCTTATTCTCTTTTGTCTTTCTAGGAATTCTGCTTTGTTCGGTATCATATTGTTCCTTCTTTCTACAATATAATTTTATCATATTTGGAAAATTAATTCAATAGATGTATTAAATTATTGATATATATAAAAAGTACAAACAAAACAAATAAATTAGTGTTAAATTATATCAATTTCGTACCTTGACTATATTTATTTGTTATAATTCAATTAAAGGTATACGATAATAATTACAAATTTCTTTAACTTTTCGGTTTGAAAAATTACTTATTACAGCCTTTATTGGCACAGAAATAAAAAGTTCTTCAATATAAAAATTATAATCAACTACAATACCTTCTTCTATTTCTAGACTTATTAATAATAATATATTATTGTCTTGATTTTTAAGTTTCCCTAGATTACATAAATCTTTTAAAATCATTATATTTTTATCATTAATTCTTAAATTAATGTTTTTATTTTTTATTATTATGAGCATATTTACACCTCACCATAAAATATGTATGAAGAGTGAATATTGTATGTTTCTGTGTCTAAAACCTTAACTTTTTATTATAAAAATGTTATAATACTTATGGTGAGAAAATGAAAATAAGTTATCCTATT
>DUOT01000080.1 GCA_012838705.1 Acholeplasmataceae bacterium | reverse complement strand
TCATTTTATATAAAATTAAATTAGTTTTTATAAAAAATAAAAATAGTATTGTAATGTAAAAAAAAATATGATAAAATATAGTCAAATCATTCGATAAGCGAACGAACAAAATTGTGGGGGACAATGTGAAAGGTAATCATTTTTTTAAACCAACTCCTTTATATAAAGAATTTGTCATACTTGATTTGGTTGAAAGAGACCCAAATATTACTCAAAGAGAATTAAGTAAAAAAATAGGTGCTTCTGTTTCTATGATAAATTCATATTTAGAAGAGTATGAACAAAAAGGATATATAAAAAGAGATTATATTTCATTAAAAATAGTCAAGTATTTAATTACTAAAAAAGGCATTGAAAGGAAAAAACTTTTAAATATTTCTTATCTTAATGCTTCTCAAAAAATATATCAGTCAGCAAAAGAAAATATAATTTCATTTTTAATGCAACTTATCAATAGAGGTTTTAAAAGGATTTTATTATATGGTGCAGGTGAAGTAGCAGAAATATTATTGAATGCAATTAATAGTGATAGAAATCTAACCATAAAAGCTTTAGGTGTTATAGATGATGATCCAAATAAAATAAATCATTATTTAGCTAATGTTAAAATAATGTCTAGAGATTCTATTTTTAATATAGATCATGATGGTATATTAATATCAAGTTATACAAATAATGAAAAAATTTATCGGAATTTATTAGAATTAAATTATAACAAAGATAAAATTATTCAATTTTTCGATCTATAAATTAAAACAGGGGGATTTTTATTATGTCAGAAAAGATTTGGCTTTCATCACCCCATATGAGCGATGAAGGATATGAAAAGGAGTTTATTAAAGAAGCGTTTGATAGTAATTGGATTGCACCTTTAGGAGCAAATGTAACTGGTTTTGAAAATGAGTTGGCAGATAAAGTAGGAACAAAACATGCTGCAGCATTATCATCTGGAACTGCTGCAATACATATGGCTTTAAAAGCTGCTGGAGTTGGAAAAGGTGATATAGTTTTTTGTCAAGATTTAACCTTTGCTGCTACAGCTAATCCAATCATATATCAAAATGCAACTCCTGTTTTTATAGATAGTAATTTTGAAACTTGGAATATGGATCCTAAAGCTTTAGAAAAAGCATTTGAAAAGTACCCTAAAGTAAAAGCAGTTATTGTTGTTCATTTATATGGATTATCTGCTGATTTAGATCCTATTATTAATTTGTGCAAAAAACATAATGTAACTTTAATAGAAGATGCTGCTGAATCATTAGGGACAACCTATAAAGGGAAATATACTGGTTCCTTTGGAGAGTTTGGGATATTTTCATTTAACGGGAATAAGATTATAACTACTTCCGGCGGAGGAATGTTAGTTTCTAATAATAAAGAAAGAATAGAAAAAGTAAGATTTTGGTCTACTCAATCTAGAGATAAAGCAAGACATTATCAACATAGTGAAATAGGATATAATTATCGAATGAGTAATGTTTTGGCTGGTATTGGTAGAGGGCAATTAAAAGTTTTAGATCAAAGGATTGCTAAAAAAAGATATATATTTGAATTTTATAAAAAAGAATTGAGTAATTTAGAAGGTATTAATTTCATGCCAATAAATGATTGGAATGAACCTAATCATTGGTTAACATGTATTACATTAAGTGGTAAAGTTAAACCATTAGACATTATGGAAGCATTAGATAAAGAAAACATTGAAAGCAGACCAATTTGGAAACCAATGCATATGCAACCAGTGTTTGCAAAATATGATTATATTGGTGAAGGTATTTCTGAAAAGATATTTGAAAATGGTGTATGCCTACCAAGTGATACAAAGATGACTGATGAGGATTTAAGGAGAGTGTGTGGGGTTATTAATAGATTATGGTTATAGATAACTTGAAAAAAGGAATATATTTACGTTTTTTCAAAAGGCCATTTGACTTCCTTTTCTCTTTGTTCTTAATAATTATTTTGTTTCCGATTTTAATTATTATTGCAATTCTTGTAAGAATAAATTTAGGAAGTCCAATTATATTTAAGCAACAACGTCCGGGTTTGAACGAAAAAATTTTCACTCTTTATAAATTTAGAACGATGACTAATAAAAAAGATATAAGTGGAAATTTATTGCCTGATAGTGAAAGACTCACAAGTTTTGGTAAGTTTCTCAGGTCCACATCATTAGATGAACTTCCTGAATTATTTAATATAATAAAGGGCGATATGAGTTTTATTGGCCCGAGACCACTTTTAATTGAATATTTGCCTT
>DUOT01000079.1 GCA_012838705.1 Acholeplasmataceae bacterium | reverse complement strand
TTTTATGTTTTTCTACATTTACTAAAGCTAATTTATTTTGTTTATTTAATACACAAACATTAATATTTTCAGAATTAGGAATATCAAATGAATTTACATACAATACATCTGTTTCAACTGTAGCTTTGGGAATTAAAATTATTAAAATTAAGAAAAACAAAATTAAGAAAATAAATGGTGCTAATTTCTTCATATTAAATTATATTGTTTTAAAAATCTAAATATTCAAAAATTAAAGCATATTAGCGCCTTTTTCAACTAATAATTCGATAATATCATCACTTGCATATTCTAAAGCATATGAAAATACCGTTCTAAATTTATTATCTATATAAGTTAAATCTGCATTGTAATCAATTAACAGTTTAGTAATTTCATAATTATCTCTTATTACACTACGATATAAGAAACTACGATTATAAAAGATTTCATTAACATTCGCACCATTTTTAAGTATAAATTCGATTATTTTCTCGTTTTCAGTATACATCGCTATTAAGAGTGCTGAATGCTTGTACTCATCAACCACGTGGATATTTGCACCTTTATTAACTAAAAATTCTACAACTTGCAAAGACTCACTCAATATAGCATAGTAAAGTAAACTTCTTCCATAAGTGTTAAAGTCATTCACATTTAGTTCATTTACTTTTTGAATTAAATATTGATAATCACCTGTTAAGGCAGCGTGATATACCTCTTCACTTTTAAAGATTTTCTTATACTCACGACTAATTATATAATCTTTTAAATAGTCAGAATTTTCTTTTACATTTGCTTTCAATGCAACTTCAAGTGGTGTTTGATGATTATTATTTTTAAGTTCTGGATCATAGCCATTTTTAATTAATAATTCAACTGTTTCCTTTTGACAATACTGACAAGCTATATGTAAAGCTGATTCCCCGTATATATTACGAATATCAGTAATAGATAAATATCTGACAATAAATTGAACTAAATTATCATCTCCAGCTCTACAAGCGTAATGTAAAACAGTGTTTTTACGATTATCAAAATCATTAAGACTAGCACCATTATTTAGTAAGATTCGAATAATTTCTTCTTTTCCACTCATTGTAGCATAATGAATTGGCTTAACACCATTTTCATCATTTGCACTAATTTTAGCTTGATTTGCAATTAATAAATTTATAATTTCAATTTTTCCGCCTTTTGATGCTAAATGTAAAGGGGTAATTTTCTTTTTATTTTGACAGTTAACATTAGCCCCCATAAAGATTAAACGGTCAACTATTGATAAGTTATTAAATTGAACTGCAAAATGTAGGGGAGTATCATGGAAATTATTCTTTTTGTTAACATCAAGGCCATACCGGATAAGTAGGTCAACTATTTCAAAATGATCATTTCTAGCAGCTTTATGAAGGTAACTTTCGCCTCTATCATCTATATAGTCTAAATTACCACCATTGTGAAGATGTTGGATTATATATTTACAGTCATTATTCATTACTGCATCAAGGACATCTTTTGAATTTCCTGTTCCGATATTTTCATATAATCTTTTAATAGTTTCCATTTAATTCTCACCCTATTCTAATCTAATCGATTTATAAATTCTTTACTCATTGAAAAATAAAGTTTTTTTACACCTTTAGTTTTAATACTTCTACCATCAACTGGACTAAATATTGTATGTTCTTTTGTAGTTTTAAGGTTGAATGTTCCAAAGTTAGTTATACTAGCTTTTTTATTAATAATAATTTCTTGCTTTAAAAGTTCAAGATACTCATTAATTACCA
>DUOT01000078.1 GCA_012838705.1 Acholeplasmataceae bacterium | reverse complement strand
ATGACTGAAAATAGATTGGCGAAAGAAAAATCACTATATTTACTAATGCATAAAAATAATCCGATAAACTGGTATCCATGGAACGAAGAAGCATTTTTAGAAGCAAGAAAACAAAATAAACCGATTTTTTTAAGTATTGGTTACAGTTCTTGTCATTGGTGTCATGTGATGGCAAGAGAAAGTTTTGAGAATCAGGAAGTTGCGGATATTTTAAATAAATATTTTATTGCAATTAAAGTTGATCGTGAAGAAAGACCTGATATTGATAGTATCTATATGTCAGCATGCCAAGCATTAACAGGATCTGGTGGATGGCCATTAAGTGTCTTTATAAATGATTATAAAGAACCTTTTTATGCTGGAACTTATTTTCCTAAAGATGTTTTTATTAATTTACTTAAGAAAATTGCAAAGCTTTGGGAAACAAATCCAAGTTTGCTTTACGAGAATGCGAAAATGGTTACTAAATTTTTAGAAAATGATAAACCTAAGTATTTGCAAATGAATGAAAATATTATTGATAAAACATTTGATTTTCTTGTAAAGAGTTTTGATGAAAAGTATGGTGGTTTTGGAAAAGTTCCTAAATTTCCTTCTCCTAATAATCTTTTGTTTTTACTAAAATACTATGAGGTTAAAAAAGAAAGTAAAGCAATAAATATGGTAATCAAAACATTAGATGCGATGCGTGCAGGCGGAATATATGATCATATCGAATTTGGTTTTTGCAGATACTCTACAGATGAGAAGTGGTTAGTTCCTCATTTTGAAAAAATGTTATATGATAATATACTTTTATTAATAGTGTATTTAATGACTTATAATGTAACAAAATTTAATCGATACAAAAGAACAAGTGAAGAATTAATATCCTTTTTAGTTACTAATATGGAGCATGAAGAAGGAGCTTTTTTCACTGCAATCGATGCTGATAGTGAAGGAGAAGAAGGAAAATATTATACATTTACTTATGATGAATTATTAAAAATATTAGGTGATGGTTTAGATAAAATCGGGGCTACTAAGGAAGGTAACTTCGAGAATAAAAATATAATTAATACTATTGGTAAAAGTGAATTTTTAGATGAAGATGTAAGACTAAAACTACTAGAATTAAGAAAGGAAAAAGTAAGGCCATTACGAGATGATAAAATTCTAACTTCTTATAATGGCTTAGCAATTGCTGCATTTTCATTAGCAGGAAAATATTTAGATGAAAAATATTTGGGGATTGCAAAAAACATTTATAACTTCATAATAAATAGATTATTAAAAGATGGAAGACTTTTCGCATCATTTAAAGATGGAACATCAAAAGTTATGGGATTTGCGGAAGACTATGCATATTTTATTTATGGAATATTAGAATTGTACTACGCAACTTTTGATGATAAATATTTTAATATTGCTAAGTTACTAAATCAAACATTTATAAATCATTTTTATGATTATGATGAAGGTGGATTTTTTATAACTGCAGATGATGCAGAGACAATCCTTTTTAGAAAAAAGGAGATATATGATGGTGCAACTCCTTCATCCAATGCAATTGCAGTAAATAATCTTTTAAGATTAAGTATCGTAAATGACGAGTTAAAAGAAATGGCCATGAAAACAATCAATAGTTTTGGGAAGGAAATTGAAGAATATCCTTATGGATATACATTTAGTATTTTAAATATCCTTATGAAAGATAATTTAATCGAAATAAGTCTAGAAGGAAAAAACTTAAAACCGATGTTAGATATAATCAAAAACGCAAACCTTCCCTTTTATACAATCACAATTTCTGAAGGAAAAGAAAATCATGTTGCATATGTTTGCAAAGATAAAACTTGTCTTCCACCAATTACTGATTTAGATGAACTGCGATTTACTTTATCAAATGCGTAAGCATAAATAAATTATTTTTTGCTAACAATATAATGAGACAAGAATCGTGGTGATTAGATGAAAAAAGAAATTTATTTACAAAAAAGTTTAGATAATAATGTATCACAAATAACCGCGCTTTTTAATGATGAACTATTAAAAGTTAAATATATAACAAATATTAATAATAAAGACTTAAGAATGGCAATTATTTATTTTGGTCATTTAGTAAAACGTGATTATATTCATGATTCAATTACAAAACCATTAATTGAATTTACTTTCAAAATCGAAAAAGGTCTAGCTTTAAAAACGTTAAAGGAAAGTGTAATTACCGCAAGTGAAGTTGTCGAGCAAACAAGTATCGACGATATTGCTACTGATTTAATGATGGGTAGAACTGTTTTATTAATTGATAAAGTAAATACTGCTTTAGTAATGGAAACAAATGATCGAATTAGTCGTACTACTGAAGAACCTGAACCAGAAAAAATCTTAAGAGGACCACGAGAAGGATTTTCAGAATCATTATTATATAATATATCCCTTGTAAGAAGAAAAATACTTTCTCCTAATTTTAAATTTGAATATTTTAAAATCGGAAAAAATACAAATACACATTATTGTATTTGTTATTTTGTAGGATTAGTGGACACACAAGTTCTTGATGAAGTGAAAAAAAGACTGAATAGAGTTAGGCCAGATGGGATAATAGATTCACATACTATCCATCAAGCAATTTCGGAAAAAGGTTATTCACCATTTGATACGATTGGGTATACAGAAAAACCTGATACTTTTGTATCGAAAATATTAGAAGGAAAAGTAGGGATAATTGTTGATGGAACACCAGTAGCATTAACAGTACCACAGCTGTTTGTAGAAAACTTTCAGTCAAGCGAAGATTATTATGTTTCGCCATACTTTGCTTCACTTTCACGCTTCTCCCGAATCCTCGGATTTTTTACTTCATTATTTTTACCAGCAGTATATATAGCTGTTATTACTCATCATTGGGAAGTTCTTCCCTTAGCGCTTGCTCAAGCACTTGCAAAAGCACAGATGGGAACACCTTTTCCTTCAATTATTGAGTGTTTTTTACTACTTCTTACTTTTGAAGTATTAAGAGAAACTGGTGTACGTGTCCCATCAGGAGTCGGGCAATCATTAAGTGTTGTTGGAGCAATCGTTATTGGTCAAGCAGCAGTTGAAGCAAGTTTAGTAAGTCCAACGATGGTCTTTATTGTTTCTCTTACAGCAATTACAGGATTAATAAATTATAAGATGAAAGGAGCGGCGATTGTTCTTCGTTATTTAAATATTATTATTGCAGCACTTTTTGGACTATATGGATGTTTATTTGCTTTTTTTGGTCTTCTTGTTCATTTATTTAATATTAGAGCTTTTGGAGTTCAATATATGGAAAGATCTGTTCCATTTACGCTTAAAAATATTGGAGATTCATTTATTAGAGTACCAATGGAAGATATTAATACGTCAGGAAGTGTGGAGAAATGAGAAAAAATTTTATTTTCGCGTTGCTTCTATTTTTTATAATTTCATTAAGTGGTTGTTGGAATTATACAGAAGTTAAAGAATTTATTAATGTTGCTGGAGTAGCTATCGATAAAGGGGAAAATGAACGTTTTAAAGTAACTGTAGAGACAAATAAATATCCTCCTGGTCAATCTGATAAACCAGTAGAACCAGTATTGTTTTCAATCGAAGGAAAAACAGTTTTCCAATGCTTACGGTTAATCATTGGTACATCAGGAAGGAAATTATATGTTGGTCATATGATGGTTATTATTGTTAGTGAAGATGTAGCAAAGGAAGGAATAATAGAAATTCTAGATTTTTTTATTCGCGATCATGAGGTGAGACTAACAACAGATTTAGTTGTTTCCCGAGGATGTAAAGCTGAAGATATATTTTTAACTGATGTTATGCAAGAAGAAATAGCATCATATGAAATTGATAAGCTTCTAGACAACACCGAACCTTATTCGGGATTAAAAAAACAAAAATCATTATATCAAATTTATAATGATATATTTGAAGAAGGAATCGACCCAATTATTCCTGCACTTTCCATAATTGATGAAGCGGATGATAAAAAAACTTTTAGACTAAATGGACTTGGATGTTTAAAAGATGATAAACTCGTTGGTTTTATTGATTATAATTATGTTCCATATTATGCAAGTTTTATCGATTGTTATGATGGTGGTGTCTTAGCTATCCCGATTGGAGATAATGGAAAAGATGGATATATATCTTGTGAGATAGTAAAAGCGAAAACTAAAAGTAAAGTGAAACTAATTAATGATCAATTTCACATCTACTTTACAATGGAAATAAACTTCACTTTAGGTGGAAATAGTACTGAGGAAAATGTAAAATTAACAACTTTTAAGCCCAAAGATTTTGAAAGAATCTTTGCGGATGATAGAAAGAAACATTGTAATGAACTACTCAATATAATACGAAAAGATTTAGACACTGATATTATTGGCGTTGAACGGTATATATATCGGAAATCATATCGAAATTGGAAAAAGTATCATTTAGTTTATGACTTTCTTCAAAATACTGTAATTCATTATGATATAAAAGCTCATTTTACATCTCCAGGAATAATTAAAATAGATGAAGGTGAATTTGATGAATAAATCGTTACTTTCAGGTCGTCAATATATGAGTATTGCAGCATTAATAATTTTAGGTGAATCGATAATTCTTGGTGGATATACTATGCCTGTTACTGGTAAGTGGCTTTCAATGTTAATTGCAGTAATCTTTACATTTGTTCTTTGTTTTATTTATAGTTATATTTTGCGTAAGTTTCCGAAAATGGATGGTTATGATATATCACAAAAAATATTTGGAAAAATATTTGGAAAAATATTAATAATAATTGGCATTTTGTTTTGTCTTGGAAATGCAATTATAACTTTAAGAACAATTCTAACTTTTATTATTCGCTTAACATTTATGGATACTCCAGATCTTTCATTAGGTATTGCAGTTTGTACTTTCTCCTTTTTGTTATTATCTCGAGGAATTGAAGTCTTTGGAAGAATAATGACAATAGTATTTCAACTACTTGTAGTTTTAATATTAATATTTATTTTAATGCTCTACCCGCAAATGAATTTTGAGAAGTTGATGCCACTAGTTGCAGCACCAATATCTGAAGTATTTAAAGGAGCAGCATATAATGTTTTTGTTATAACTGGTGATATAGTTGTTCTCTTAGGATTAATGGTTAATATGAAAAATGATAATAATGTTCATATTAAATCACTATCAAAAGCAAATGCTATTGCAGGTTTTATATTTATATTAATAATTGTTTCAACTGTATCAACATTAGGTCTACCTTTTGGTCATATCGTGCATTATCCAACATATTTAGCTTTTTCACTTATTAATATTGGAAATTTCATAACTCGGATTGAAGTTGTCTTATCGACATTTATTCTAACTGCTTCGATTTGTAAATTTTCAGTATTATTATATGTTGGTGGGATTGGACTTAAAAAATTAATTGGTAAAGGAAAAGTAAATTACTATATAATGTTATTAAATATACTCGCACTTTTTGTAAGTGTCGAAATAATTAAAACATTATATTTAATTTTGATTTTCAACAAAAACTACCCATGGATTAAAGGAATATATCAAATTGCAATACCTATTATTATGGCAATTGCAGTTACATTTTATAAAGAAAAACCAAAGCAAAAAAAATCATTCTTCAACATTTTCAAAAAAAGTTAAAAGGTTTCCTTTTAATTTTTTTTGTTATTTGTTATAATGATTAAGGTGAAGAAAGATGGATAAAATATTTAATTCAAAGATTATACTAGGCTGCATGAGAACAAGCAATTTATCAGTTCAAGAACTTGAAAATTTAATTTTTGCTGCACTTGATTTAGGGATTAATTTTTTTGATCACGCCGATATTTATGGTAGAGGGAAAGCAGAATCGCTTTTTGGAGATGTAATAGAGAAAAATCAAGGCTTAAGAGAAAAATTAATTATTCAAACTAAATGCGGAATTAAAAATGGTTATTATGATAACTCAAAGGAACATATTTTATATTCAGTAGATGAAAGTCTAAAAAGATTAAAAGCAAACTATCTAGATGTCTTGTTACTTCATAGACCTGATGCTTTAATGGAAGTAGAAGAGATAGCGGAAGCTTTTAATACTCTAAAAAAACAAAATTTAGTTAGATATTTTGGAGTTTCTAATATGAATCCAAGTCAAATATCTTTACTTCAAAAATATATAGACGAAAAACTAATAATTAATCAAATTCAGTTAAGTATCGTTCATTCTGTTATTTTAGATCAATTTTTTAATTTCAATATGGCAAATAATAAAGCATGTGATCGTGATGGTGGAATCTTAGAATATAGTAAAGCAAATAATATTATGCTTCAAGCATGGAGCGTTCTCCAAGCATCTTGGGAAGAAGGAACATTTTTAAATAACCCTAATTATCAAAAACTAAATGAAGAGTTAAATAAACTAGCGCAAAAATATAATGCAACACCAGAAGCGATAGCTGTTAGTTGGATTCTTAGAATCCCAACTAAAATAGCAGCAGTTGTCGGTACAACTAAAGTAAACAGATTAGAAAATATTGCAAAGGCTGAAGACATAAAACTCTTACGTGAAGAATGGTATGCTCTTTATAAATCTGTGAAGGGGCTCCTTCCATAAATCGTCACTCGACGATTTTTTTTATTTTATTGCAAAATGCGATTAAAACTCTCATTTTTATGAGTATTGACATTTATTAGTAGAAGTGATACAATAAATTGTGCTAATTATTGTCAATTGGAGTATAATATGAAAAAAAAGATTCAATTAATTGAAAATCGCAAGGAAGTTTACCCCTTTTTTTCAAAACCCCAAATTTATGAACAAATCTACCTTTCAAATAACACTAACGAAGCATTAAATTATTTAATGATAGATATAAAAGAAATGCTAAAAACAAAAGAAGTATTTTTATATAGTCGATTTCAAAAAAGACACTCAATACTTAATAATCTTCTAAAAAAAATCCTTTCTCATAAACTAATTATCAAATTAACGAAAATATTAGAAAAAGAAAGTTTAATAAATTTATTAAAACTAATAAATAATATTAGAATTCCAAAAAGTGTAAATAGCATAATTGTCACTTCACTTAAAATTGATTCTAGAATATTAGGTATGCTTTTTATCTTTAATTCTCCATGTACTAAAGATAATATTATTGAAATTAGTAGTTATGCTAGTT
>DUOT01000077.1 GCA_012838705.1 Acholeplasmataceae bacterium | reverse complement strand
TTAAAATGTTTTATGGTTTTTCATAAGATATTTTATGGTTTTTTGTAAGATGTTTTATGGTCGTCGTTAGAAAATATTAGTTTTTGACCATAAAACCATAAACTATCTTAGAGACCCGATATAATTATACCTTATTGATAAACTTATTTCTTATTTCACTAATCAAAAATAGACTCCCACAAAATACTGTCATAATGTTTTTATTCTCATAAACAATTTTAATTATTTCGTCGAGATCATCTAGCTGCTTTTTATTTTGATGTAAACTCATATTAAATAGATGTGTACTATTCTCTTTACGGTAATAAGAAAAACTTGTAAAAATAATTTCATCAGCTATTTTCTCTATTATTTTTATCATTTGTTCTTTATCTTTATTGCTAGATACAGCAAAAACAATTCTTATAGGACGATCCTTAATTGTTTTTAAAAAGTCTGCAAGTCTTGTAATACCATCAATATTATGAGCTCCATCAATAAAAACAAGTGGGTTTTCTGATACTTTTTCTATTCTTCCTGGCCAAGTAGCATTTTTAAGTCCTTGATAAATATGAGTATCAGAAATAGTTAATTGCGGAATATTGCGTGCAATTTCTAAAGCTAAAATTGCATTTTCAATTTGATGGTATCCTAATAATTTCAAACTTAAATTAGAGAAATTCAAATAATCAAAGATTGTTTCATCTTTATTTATTACCGGATTTTTTATATTTTCTTGATCAATAATAATTAGAGGTGCATTTTTTTCATTGCAAACTAATTTAATTTTGTCAAGAAACTCCTCATTTTTTAATACAACAAATATAGTATTAGGCTTAACAATACCTAATTTATTGTCCCAGATCTCATCTAAAGTAGGACCTAACATATTCACATGATCATATGAAACATTTGTTACAGCGGAAATCAGAGGATTAATAACATTCGTAGAATCTAGTTTCCCACCAATCCCTACTTCAATAATTGCATAGTCAAGATTTTCTAACTCTGCAAAATATAGAAAAGAAAGTAATGTCATAAATTCAAAAAATGATGGGAGGCGCATTGATTTTTTTATTTCTGCAAATTTACTAATTATTATATTACCATATTTTAATAAATCTTCATCAGAAATATAATTATTGTTATAAGTAATACGTTCATTGAAACATACGACATATGGTGAAATGAAGGTTCCTACATTATACCCTGCAGCGATTAATATATGTTTTAAAAAACTAACAGTCGAACCTTTACCATTTGTACCACCAATATGAATTAACTTTACTTTATTTTGTGGATTTCCAAAGAAATCGCACAATGAATACATATAATCTAAATTTTCTTTATTTTCATTACGCTTTAAAGATTCAATAAATGAGATGAGATCACAAACATTGTTATACATTAAATACCCCTAGTAATCTTTCTAAGTCTTTTATTAATATATTATGATATTTCATAAAGTTATAAATTTCGTTTAAAACAAATTCTCGATCTTTCAAGTGTTGGTTTAATTCAAAAGCAAGTTTATATAATCGGTTGGCACCAAGGTTTAAAGAAATCCCTTTTATTTTATGTACTAATAATTCAATTTCAGAAAAATTATTATTTTCTAAGCTTGTTTTGATTTTATTTGATAAATCTTTATTTTCTTCATAATATGTTTGTAATACTTTTTGATAAATATTTGCATTATTTAATAAAGTAGCCATTCCCGCTTCAACATTAAAAGCAAAATACTTTTCAATAATTTTTCTAATAGCTTCATCTAATTCATTCATGGAAATAGGTTTTTTTAAAAACCCTTTTAATCCATCGAACAATAAATATTGATATTCCTTTTCGACAGTATCATAGCCCGAAAGCACAACCGAAAGTAAATATGGGTTAATTTTTTGTAAGCGATAAAATGTTTCAGCTCCATTAACTAAAGGCATCATCATATCGATTATAACAAAATCGATATGATGATAGTTTTTCCGATAATACTCAATCGCATCATCTGGTTTTTCAAAACTAATAACATTATAACCTAAATTGGTTAAGCCATCTTCTGTAATCTTACGGACGATGATTTCATCGTCTATTATCATTATCCGATAATCTTTTGGACAGACCTTATACTTCTCCAAATATTTTTCCTCCTATATTGGTATCTTACCATAAATAAATGAAGATATGTGTCGAAAAACATCAAAAATCTTGCAGTAATTTTTCGATTTCATCCAATCTTGACAAATATTCTTCTAACTTTCGTTTTTCTAATTCAACCTTTTCTTTTGGTGCTTTAGATACAAAGTTTGGATTGTTAAGCATTCCTTGGCAACGTTTAATTTCTTGAAGCATTTTTTTACGATCATCTTCAAGTTTTTGTTTTTCTTCTTCTAAATCAACTAGTGTTTTTAACGGAATAATGGCAATAACATCATTTAGTACTTCTACAACACTTTGTTTTGTGTCTAGTTCTTCTGTTGTTACAGTTAAATTTTGATAATTAACAAATCTTTGTAGGTAATGAATATTATTATTAATTATTTTTTTTACTTCTTCATTTTTTACTTGTAATAATAAATCAATTTTTTGACTATTAGCAACACGTTTTACTGCTCTTGTGTTACGAACAAATGTAATGATATCATATATTATTTCGATATCAAAAGCATCCTTAAAAGTATATTGACGCTTACGTTTTGGCCAATCACTAACACATAAATATCCTTCATTAAATTTTTGGTAAATATGTTCAGTTACAAAAGGCATAAATGGATGAAGTAATTTTAATATTACAGTTAGAACATATCTTAATACAGCACAAGTATTAATTTTTAGTTCTTGATTATCACCATTAAAGATTACTTTAGTCATTTCTAAATACCAAGAAGCAAAGTCATCCCATACAAATTTATATATAGCTTTTGCTACTTCACCAAATTCATATTTTTCATAATTATAATTAGTATTAGTAATTAAATCATTTGTTTTCTGCAATATCCATTTATCTACGCTATTTAACAATTTTACATTTATTTCTTCATTTTGGTAATTTGTATCATCAAAATTTATTCCAATGTAACGTGATATGTTCCAAATTTTATTAATATAGTTCCAAGCAGCTTCAATTTTGGTTTCAGAATATCGAATATCTTGACCAGGTGATGTAGTTGTTGCTAGGAAATAACGTAAGCTATCGATACCAAATTGATCTACAGCATCTATCATATCAACGCCATTACCTAAAGATTTACTAATCTTTCTACCTTGTTCATCTCTAATCAATCCATGCAATAATACATCTTTAAATGGTCTTTTACCAATTAAATATTTTGATTGGAATACCATTCGTGCTACCCAAAAGAATATGATATCATAACCAGTAACTAAAGTATCAGTAGGAAAATATCTTTGAAAATCAAAAGTATTTTCTGGCCATCCTAATGTTGAAAAAGGCCATAATGCACTCGAAAACCAAGTATCTAATGCATCTTCATCTCGTTTCCATCCTTCACCTTTAGGAGGAGTTACACCAACATATATTTCATCACCACGATACCATGCTGGTATTTGATGTCCCCACCATAATTGACGAGAAATACACCAGTCTTGAATATTATCAAGCCAATTTAAAAATGTTTTTTCAAAGCGTCGTGGAACAAAGTTTACACGGTCTTTTGTCTTTTGCATTTCAATAACATCACTTGCTAGTTTATCCATCTTTACAAACCATTGTTTTGATAAACGTGGTTCTACAATAACACCAGTTCGTTCAGAATGACCTACAGAGTGAATTATTTTCTCAACCTTAGGACATAAACCTATTTTTTGTAAATCTTCCACAACTTTCTTACGGCATTCAAATCGATCTAAACCTTCGTATTTACCAGCTAGATGATTCATCTTACCATCTTCAGTCATACATAGCGGTCTTGGAAGATTATGGCGTAAACCAACTTCAAAGTCATTTGGATCATGAGCAGGCGTTACCTTTACAACTCCTGTACCAAAATCCTTATCAACATAATCATCAGCAATAACTGGAATTTTCATTTGTGTTCCTGGAATATAAACTTCTCTTCCGATATATTTTTGATAACGAGAATCATCAGGATGAACCATTAATGCTGTATCTCCAAACATTGTTTCTGGTCTCGTAGTTGCTATTTCAAGCCCACCTTCTCCATCAACAAATGGATAAATAAAATGATAAAAAGCTCCTTCAATGTCTTTATATTCTACTTCAATATTAGAAAGTGCTGTTTGACTTTGTACATCCCAATTGATTATTTTTTCACCACGATAGATTAATCCATCTTCATACATTTTTGTAAATACATAATTTACAGCATAATTTAAACCTTCATCAAGAGTAAAACGTTCTCTAGTATAATCTAAACTTAAGCCAATAATAGCCCATTGTTTACGAATCGTTTCCGCATATTCATCTTTCCATTTCCAAGCTTCTTCGAGAAATTTTTCTCGACCCAAATCATAACGACTTATATTTTGCTTACGTAATTTTTCTTCGACTTTGGCTTGAGTTGCAATACTGGCATGGTCCATACCAGGTAAATATAATACATCATAACCCATCATTCGTTTACGACGAACAATAATATCTTGTAATGTATTATCCCATACATGACCCAAATGAAGTTTACCAGTAATATTAGGTGGAGGAATAACAACTGCATAAGGTTTTTTGCTTATATCTCCAGCTGTAAATAATCCTTTATCTACCCAATCTTGATACTTATTAGCTTCAACTTCTTTAAAATCATATTTAGTCGATAAATCTTTTAATTTCATATTCAACCTCCTGTAAAATAAAAAAAGCCCTTAAATCTAAGGACTAATTATAGCGGTACCACCTTAGTTCACATAAATAAAATGTGCACTCAAACCTTTTAACGCAAGGGTACGGACAAAACTACTATTAGTTCATCTTGTCAACTCCAAGGCTACCTTCATAATTTCTATTCAAGGTATTGCACCAACCTACCTCTCTCTAAAGAATAGAAAATTACTACTCTTCCTCTTCATCGTTATTTTTATAAATTATACAATATTTAGATAGTTTTTTCAAGACCCTACTTATGAAAACGTTTTTTAGGCCTATAGATATCACCATTTAAACGAAGTTCTGTACGAGGTGATAAACCTATTTTTAATAATTTAACTCCTTCAGGCATTGTAAGTCTCTTAAACTGTTGTGTATAAAAACGATTAAAGAAATTATTTACATAATCCTCTGCTTCTTTCTTTGATATGTTAAATAACTTATTGAGTAAGAAAATTAATCTTTTTTCAGTATCGCCATGATATAAGAAACGATAAAGTATAAAATCATTAATTTCATATTTTCCTATTACTTCTTCTGTTAATTGCTTTTCTCCAGTAAGCTCAGGAGTAATCGGTGTTTCTAAAACGCTATCTAATACTTTTTCTAAATCAGGATATATTTGTTTCATATATCTTACAAGTGCCCTAACGACTGTTTTTGTAATTCCACTATTAATACCATACATTGCACTTTGGTCACCATTAAATGTTGACCATCCTAAAGCAACTTCACTCATATCAGAAGTACCAATTACAATCGCATTATGGAGATTAGCAAGATTCATTAAAGTATATGTTCGAAAACGTGCTTGAATGTTTTCATATGTTGTGTCTTTTTCACCAGAATGTTCAATCAACTTAATTTGACGATTAACATCTTCATTAATGTCATAATCTATTGCAGTAACTTTTAATTTATCCATTAGTAACAATGCATTTTGATAAGTTACTGAACTAGTATTTTCTGATGGTAATGTACAAGCAATGATATTTGTTCGTGGAATATCATATTTATCACACATATATGCACATACAAGTAAAGCAAGCGTAGAATCAAGTCCCCCAGAGACACCTAAGACAACTTTACTTATCCCAATATAGTCAAGACGTTTTTTTAAGCTTACAGCTTGCATATCTATAATTAAATGTAAATCTTCTTCTTTTTTTGGAACAAAAGGAAGTAAATCTATTTCTCGTTCTAATTCATAACTTGATGATTCTTCTAAATGATACTCTATTTTGCAAAGCTCTTCGATTTTTCCATGAGTATTTTTAACCCAACTACTACTACGACGTTGATAATGGAGCATACTAATATCAATATCTCCATAAACAACATCACTTTCTAAATTAATAATATTCATATCAACTATTTTATCGCCATTTTCATAAATCATTTTATGGTTGCTGAAGACGACTTCACTAGTTGATTCACTGGCATTAGTTGATGTATATATATATGCACCTTTACTCTTATATGTTAATGTTTCTGCAATTTGTGATCTTTTTTCTCTTTTCCCAACGACTTCAGGGCTAGCACTTGCATTAAATACCATCATCGCTCCATTAGCATATAAAATTTCATGAGGTGAAAAAGGAGCCCAAAAATCTTCACATATTTCAACACCAAAATTAACCATTCTATCTTCATTTGTAAAGACAAAACGCCCAAAAGGAATCTCTTTTCCAAATAGATTGATTACATTACAACTTGCATCATATCCAGATACAAACCAACGTGATTCTGAAAATTCATAAGTATGCGGAAGGTAACTTTTTGGAACTACTGCTAAAATATTATCTTTTTGGATTACTGCACAACAATTAAATGGTTTATCATCTATAAAAAAGAATGTTCCAATAATAGCAACTCCAGAATAAGGATTATTCTCTAGAATATACTGAATAGCTTCAAGATTATCACGATATAAATATTCTTGAAACATTAAATCTCCAGCTGAATAGCCACAAATACATAATTCAGGGAAAATAGTAATTGCTGCTTTTTTCTTTTCAATTTCATCAAGCAGTTTAACTATTTCCTTAGCATTTGCCATTGCATCTCCAACTTTTGTTTTAATACTTGCAGCCGCCACTTTCACAAACCCATTTGCATACATATTATTTCACCTCATATAAATTATTTTCTTTAATGTATTGCGCAACTTCTTCTAATAAATACTTATTTTCTTTGTCTTTTCTAAACATTGTCGATGATATATTTAGTTTGCGGAAATTTTCTAATATTATAAAATTATTATTATATTTCTTAAGAATTGGATTATTTTCCATAATTCCTTTAATATTAATATTATCTCTTGGGAAAACAATAAATTTATTTTCAATTACTATATCAGGATATTTAATCCATTTATCAATGTTTTTCAAACTATCCGCACCAATCACAAAATAAGGGTGATTAAAAGCTTTAAGAATATAATATGTTCCATAGTATTTATCTAATTTGGCTTCATAATCTGAAATAGTAACGCGCTTAGAATTGAGTTTTTGACACAAAATATCTAGCATATTAAAGCGATCTTGAAAAGGTGCTAAATCGTTTTTATGATAATATTGGTTTGTGGGTAAAAGAATAATTTGTGCATCTTCAAATTTTTCAAGTAAATATTTTATAATTTCATAATGAGCAATCGTCGGAGGGTTAAATGCACCCCCAAAAAGTATTTGCATATTATTACCACCTTATTATCATTATATCATATTATTAGATAAATTTGTATATAAAAAAATCAAGTTTGAACTTGATTTTATGAATAGTAATCTTTACGATATTTATTTAAAACTTCATTAAAATATTCTCCTCGTTTTTCATAACTTGAAAATTGATCAAAACTAACACTTCCGGGAGAAAATAATAAAACATTACAACCTTCAGTATTTAAGTTTCTAAATACTTCATCGAGTGTTTCATATGTGATTACATCCTCACATTTATTTTTAAAAAAACTTGCCATTATTTCACGATTTTCTCCATAAAAATATGAACGTCTAATTGAATTAATATTTTTAAAAATATTGAAATTATGATTTTGTTTTTTTCCACCTGCTATTAATAAAATATTTTTATTTTTAAAACTTAATAATGCATTATATAAAGCCTTAAAATTTGTTGATTTGGAATCATTATACACATCAAGTCCATTTAAGTTTCCCTTATATTCTAATCGATATTTTACACTAGTAAATGATGAAAGTTTTGATACGTCACCGCGATAATTAACAATTACAGCAATAGCAGCAAGGACATTTTCAAGATTATGATTTCCAATTAATTTTATATCATCAATTGATGCGATTTTCATATTTTGATAAATAATGTTTTTATTCTCTACATGAACACCAACCTTTTCTAATCTCGAAAATGGAACTTTAATACCTTGAAAGTTGTTAATTAGTCTTCTTAATAATAAATCATCATAATTATAAATAATATAATCATCGACTCTTGCATTTCTAATTAAATTTAATTTCGAGTTTACATAATTATGAAAGCTCTTATGATATTCTAAATGTGTATTAAAGAGATTCAAGATAACATTATATTTACTACGAAAATTTCTAACACTTTCTAGCATAAAACTTGATGCTTCAATTATTATATCATTTTTTGAATTAATAAAATCAAATAATGGATATCCAATATTCCCCCCTAAATCAATATTATCTATTAAATGTTTTAATAATTTCACAGTTGTTGTTTTACCATTTGATCCTGTTACAGTAATTAAAGTTTTACTAGGATTTTTTAAATAAAATAATTCTAAATCTCCTATTACTCTCTTTCCTTTTTGTAATAAAAAATGATTATTTTTTATTCCTGGACTTTTTATGATAATTCCAACATCATCTAAATTGATTTCATGGCGATGGGTTTTATCATCATAAATAACAAAATCAATTCCTTCGGACACAAAATATCGAGCAATACTTTGGTTTGTAATTCCCATTCCTAACAATAAATATTTCATAAAATCAATAATAAAGTGATGATTGCGGATATGATTGCCATAAACCAAAAGAGCAAATCAACCTGCAATTCACTAAATCCTTTCAATTCAAAATGATGATGTATTGGTGACATTAAGAAGATTCTTTTCCCATTTGTTAGTTTAAAATAAACTACTTGAATAATTACTGATAATGCTTCTAAAACAAATACAAAAGCAATTAAAATTAAAAATAATTCTAATTTTAATAATATCATTAAATTCGCAAGAGTTGC
>DUOT01000076.1 GCA_012838705.1 Acholeplasmataceae bacterium | reverse complement strand
TTAATGATTATATTTATCATATACTCCTCAAAATAAATAGAATAGTTCATTTCATTCTTAACTTGATTCAATATCTCTTCAGAATAAAATGTGAATGATTCTTTGTGTAAAACTTTTCTATTACACGCTCTATTATCAGCATCCCTATAATAAGTGGCACAGACCTTATTTGAGAATGCTATCTCGTATTCTAGAGCTATTCTGCACCACATATCTAGATCCTCACCTCGCTTAACCCCAACCTTAAATGTACCAACATTCTTAAACACTCGTTTTGGTATTACTACTGATGATGCTGAAATTATGGGGGCTTTTAGTGCATACTTAAAATAGTCATCAATAATACCTTCCCAATTATCAGCAAAACCTAGAACACTTCTAGGTAAGATCTTTTTTCCTGATGCATCCTCTATAATATGATAAGATGTCGCATATGCACCTGCCTCGGGAAAATCACTAATCAATTTACAAATACATTTTAGAAAATTAGGTTCCCAAGAGTCGTCTGCATCTAAGAATCCGATATAGTCATACTGTGCTAAGCTAATTCCTTTGTTCCTAGCTGCAGAAACACCGGAGTTACTCTGACTAACTAGCTTAATCCTATTATCATTAAATTTTTTGGCTTCTATGTAACTTGAATCAGTTGACCCATCATCAACAACGATTAACTCGAACTCATTTATTGTTTGACTAAGTACTGAGTTTATTGCTCTCGATATATGCCCCTCTTTGTTATATAGTGGAATAACAATTGAAAATTTCATAACCCACGAACCACCTTTGTTTATAATATGTTATTCAGATAGAGTGCTTTAATCCTGCTAGTTATCATATAAACAAAAATCACTCTGATAAAAGAATGTTAATCTAAATACGATTTGCATTCTACAGCTCGTTTTATAAATTATTACATCTTCATCGTTTACTATTTACCTATTTTACTGCTAAGCTAATATATTGGTTTTTAGCCTTCATACTTATTTTACTGAATATCTATCAATAAGAATATAGTCCACATGAAGCTATGTTAATAATACACCTATATTCGTTTAACTTTTATAGCAGTAGTATATAATTGATTCTAGTACAATCCCCTTTTCCTATCTTAAATTGTTCTATTTTATAAGCTATTTCTTCTTGCCTTGATTCCTTTTAGAAGTAGCTCTCTATGAGCTTCACATTCGATATAATTCTCAATTGTTAACAAGTATTCTCTACTTATTTTCTTTCTAAGCAGACTACCTTTTAGTATCCTGCGATCTATTCTTGACAACCATTTTCCAAATCCTAAAAACTTTCTCAAGTAATTATCTATACTTTGCTTTGCAAAATCCTCATATTTTCTCTCAGTAAAACCTTCCTTTAATATTTCTTCAGATCTCTTTTTGAAATTTCCGAGTATCTCATTTTTTTCTTCACTCTTAGCCAAGCGAATACCTTTTTCTGTAGTTACAATTGGTATATAGTCAACTCTAAAATTATTATCAATATTCACATCAATTAAAATACTATTATTCCAATATTCATTATCATGCTTATTAAATATAAAATTACCTTGCCCATAAACAATAGTAGCATCTTTATACTCTTCATATGCACCTACACAATGACTGTGTTGACAGATAACTAAATCTGCTCCTTTGTCTACCATTTTGCGACAAACCTTTTGAAGGTAAGGTGAAGGATAACGATAATGCTCTTTACCTCCATGGTACAATACAACCACATAATCCGATTCTTTCTTTAGATCCTGGATATGGTCTAAACTCTCCAATGGATCAAATGGGTTCGCTCCCGGCTTATCATCAGTAGCTATAGTAAATTCATGCTCTGCACAGCAATAAAATCCTATTCTTTGTCCATTTTTCTCAATTTTAAATGGTTTACTTGCATCATATATATTTTTGCCAGCTCCAATAAAATTAATGTCTTTGTCTTGTAGTGCTTTTATAGTAGTATAGAATCCCTTAACTCCTTGGTCAAGTATGTGATTGTTTGCAAGAACTAATAAACTCGGATCTAGCTTCTTAATTCCATTCACTGTTTCAGTAGGAGCAAAAAGATTAGGCCCATATTTTGGTATAGGTTCTTCTTTGTCTGTTAGAGGGGTTTCTAGGTTGAAGATTCTTATATTTGTCGAATTCCATATTGAATATAGTTCCTCTCCAAGCAAGGATTTTAAATCAGCATTAATAAATAAATCTATATTTGCCTTTGTTGGGACTAAGTCACCCGCAATAATTATTTTCATTATAACATCTCTTTTAGGGCTTGTATTTTGGGGGTAGTTTTATCCAGCTTCCTAGTAAGTAGTCATAAGATTCTGGAGTGAATTCTTCAAATCCAGAACCAGGATAAAAAGTTATTTCACCAATAAACAACTTCCCGTTGACTTCATAGAAATCAATTCTTACAAAAGTTATATCCTTTGATAAAAGTTGGGAAATCCTAACCATTTCATCAAAAGTTTTTGGTTTGGGAGTTCTTTTTCCACTATTTGAATAATGTCTTTCAAAAGGCATCGGCTTCCAGTCCATATCATAAAAGTCTACATTTAAACCCTTTGGCGAATTTCTATTAAGACAAACAAAGGAACATTTAACTTCACCATTAAAACACATAAACTTATAATCTTTTAGTTCATCTCCCGACTCGTCTACCATGTATTTTTCGCAGATAATTCTTGGCTTAATATTTTTATAAGGCCACTCACGGTGTACCCAATAGTATTCTCGTTCTAGCCAATCATTAATTTCTTTTTCTAACTTCAAGTAATCAATTGCTGATTTGTCCTTACAAATAAACACATTACCTGAAGTATGGGTAGGTTTTAATACAAACTGATTTGGTAATTTATCGAAGTCAATGTCTTCGAACTTATCCCACACCCCTATTAACGGGATAAGATAGTCTTCTCCTATGGTTTTACTTATATATTTACGGACCTCTAACTTATCAACTAATTCTGTATATTGAGGGTTACGATCATAAAGCTTTAACCATTGAAGCTTTTCATTGAATGTTTGGGGATTTGACAAGTTTAAATCTTTATTAATACTTATGTAATACTCTACTTTCAACCATAATCTTGAAGGGATCATCTTATTAATTATTGCATTACTCATGATTTTAAACAGAATCTTATAAACCAATAATTTTTTACTTTTATAGAAACAATCTCTTATCTTATTGATCATTTTTTATTTTTCTTCCTTTCATCAACACCGAACTTATTGCAGCAAGCAATATTTGATAATATCTTGAATAATAAGAAACCAATCCCATTTCAATTATTAGAAATGTAATTAAAATAAATCCTAAAATAACGACTAATTCTTCTTCATCTTCTGACAATTTATAGGCTTTATACATAGAAATTAAGTATGCTGAATAATAGGTCAAAAACCCTATAATTCCAGTATTCATTAATATTTCAACATAATTGTTATGAGAATAAGTCCCGAATATCACTTTTGAATGTGCTATTCCATTACCCATTAAAGGAGCATTTTTGAATTGTTCAATGGAAATCTGGATCATATTGATTCTAGATAAATCTGTAGAACTTACTCCTTGCCCTTGAAATGTTGAAAACATCTCGTTTACACGTTGCCCAATATGCCAGAAAGCAGAAACATTGTTTAATAGCCAGTACACTAGATACAGCAATGCTATTGAAAACAATATTCCCTTTGATTTTCTTAATATGAATTTCTTGTCCGTTTTGTGTGTTATAAAAATGTATAATATCCCAAATAAAAGTACAAATAGGGCTTTCTTTGAGCCTGATAAAAATAATACTGGTAATATTATAAAAATTGCTACAATATAAAAAACCTTTTTAACAAGATTGTTTTTGAAATCTACCAATAAATACAATGCAAAACATACTGAAAAGGCTAAATTCAATCCTATAGCATTAGAATTTCCTACCTCTCCCCCTAACCTTATACCATATTTGCTATTTGCAGCGATGTTAAATATATCCAAACCATAAATGCTATACAGTAATAATGATAATACGATTCCAGCAACTATATATGTATTTAAAACAGTGTAAAATTTTTCTTTGCTATCAATATAATTTGATACAAAGAAAGTCATTATAACACATGTTGTATACCAGTAGAGTGTTTTCAACCCATATGAACTATCTTTTGCCCAAAACAAAGAAAAAGCAAGTAATACTCCATATATAAGCATAATAATGGTATAGTACGTAAATTTAATTTTTCCTTTCAATAAAATACGTATTATGGCTAAAATCATAAACAAATATAAAGAATAACTAGCTATCCATGTTGTAGGAGCATAATTTTCAAACGCAACTAATGCAATTATATATATTATTAGTATATAGCTTGTAATCTTATCAATAATGCTATATAAATTTATTCCCATCTATTATTACTCCCGACTATTTTTGTAATATAATCTAACCATTTACTTCCGACAATATCTATTGAATATTCATCTCTTACCAAACTTGCTTTCTTAGATAATCTTATTCCAATCTGATTATTCTGTAAAACAAATGCCATTTGTGTTGATAATGACACTTCATCATCAATTGAAACTAAAATCCCATTAACCCCATTTGTTATTAATGTTTTAGGTCCTCCACCTGAACAATTAGTAGCTATACATGGTAACCCCAATGCCATTGCTTCCATTAAGGCATTAGGCATACCTTCATAATCTGAAGACAATACATATAAAGATGCATCTTTAATACGTTCATGAACATCACTATGTCTTCCCATCAATAAAACTCTATTATTTAGATTTAATTCATTAATTAATTTTGATAGTTCAGAGCGTTCTTGACCTTCACCATAAATCTCAACAATGTAATCTTTAAATTCATTAGATATTAAATAAAAAGCTTTTATTAATAAAGGATAATTTTTTTGTGCTTCTAATCTTCCAACAGCAACAATCCTCTTTGTTCTTTCTCCTATGTACACATCTGGCAAATTTGGTTTTATGGGATTAGATATAACAATTCCTTTATTTTTTATTTTGCTATAAAAATAATTTCTAGCTTCATTAGTTTGAAAAACATAACCGTCAGATAGATAGTAAACTATATTTCTGACCAGTCTTTTTATTCTTTCAGAGGGAGATTTTTTTGGATCATTTCTTTCACTAACAATCAATTTATTTTTAGAGAAACCTATAGCTAAACACGAATAAATATTTATTGTGGATAAAAATGAAATAGTAATATTAGGTTGAATTAATCTAATGTATTTCCTTATAAGATTAATACGCAAGAAAAAATCGCTTATTCTGTTTTTACCGTTTATTTGATTGCTGCCATATATTATTTTTATATTTTTGTTTAATTCATAGCTAATATCATTCCTGGATAATAGTAATATACTGACCTTATTATTTTTGTTGCAAAAATAATTCGCCAGTTCGCTCACTACTCTTTCCGCACCACCAGTTCCTAAAGAAGAAATTATAAAAAGTATTCTATTAGATTTTCGCATATTTTTTATACAACTTTTCATATTTTATAGTCACCTTTGATATATCATATTTTTTAACTTCTTTTTTAGCTATTTCACTCATTTTCTTTCTATCTTCACTACTTTTGGCTAACTCTATCATTGCCAATACAAGCTCTTCTTTATTTCCTGGCTCAATTAAAATTCCATTATCTTTTACTATATCAGGTATTCCTCCTACTGAACTAGCTATTATGGGTAATCCAGCTGCCATTGCTTCCAATATAGTTAAAGGTAACCCTTCATAATCAGATGGCAATACAAATATGTCTGATTGCGCTAATATATCACTTACACCAGATATAATGCCTGTAAAGGAAACATATTCCTCTAAATGTAATTTCCTAACCTTTTCTTCTACCTGAGTTCTCAATTCGCCATCGCCAACAAGTACTAATAAGGTATTTGGTAGTTCCTTTTGAACCCTGTAAAATGCATCAACAAGTAGTGTTTGATTCTTAATAGCAGTGAATCTAGCCACATTTACAAAAGTAATATATTTTTTATTTGTATATTCTTTATAATCTTGAAACTTTTGAATATCCACTGGGTTATAAATTGTTTCTATGAAACCCGCAGGTAGATTATAAAGTTCTGAAGTTTGTTTCGCTATCATATCAGAAATCGCTACAGGTATAATAGAATTCATCTTATATAGATATTTTCTTAATATTCTCGCTGCTCCAGTGCATTCACGTATAGGCATGCTATGAACAGTATGCAAAATATTTACACCATAAATCAATCCCCATAAAAAGGCATATACCCAACTACTTAAATGCGTATGAATTATTTGTGGTTTAAATTTGGTTAGAATTTTAAATGTCGAAATAAATGCATTGAGACTAAATCCATCTTTTTTATTCATATATATAAGCTTTATACCTAACCCTTCGATTAAGGCATTAATATATGTTCTATTTTTACTTGACATTACTATAAGTAAAACATCATTTTTTTCCTTATCAATATTCTTTAATAATTGTGCAACCATGTTTTCAGCTCCTCCTACAACTAAAGAAGGCACTAGAATTACAACTCTAATTTTTCTCATTTTAATACCCCATTCCATCGATCACTTGGATATTACATGTTTTATCCCAATATCTGTTCCATTTAATAGTTATACTTTTTCTGTCAAATACCTCTGTGCTATTAGCGCTTATGTGCTTAGTTGTAAAGCAAGTTGTTGGTTAAGTATTAACAATTTCATTGCTTCGGCAAGTTTTTCCTCTGAACTAATGGAAACTAACAATCCATTTTCACCATCTACAATAATCTCATTAGACCCTGCATAGTCTGTTGATATACAAGGCAAGCCCATCATCATACCTCTAACAAAGGATTTGATAAACCCTCATAATTTGATGAAGGAACAATAAATTAGAATCTGCAATTTTTTCATGAACATTTAATATACTTCCAAAAATAAACACATTGTTAGTAAGATTTAAACATTTAACTCTCTCTGCTCCTCCATTTATAACGTTGGAACGACAAACATCATTTTTTCATATTACTGCACCTTTGGGCTTAATCATCTTCAATTACCTCTCCCCATTGTTCAAGAACATTCTCACTGCTAAATTTAATTGAGTCCTTTACAGCATTTATTGATAGCTGACTAGCTAACTCCTTATCTTTAATTAGTTTTTCAATTGCACTTGATAAAGAAAACGAATTTTTTATTGGAACAAGTAATCCGTTAATACCATTTTTAATAACTTCATTAGATCCTGCACAATCTGTAGATATACAAGGTAATCCCATCATCATGGCTTCTAATAATGCGTTAGATAACCCTTCATAATTTGATGATAAAACAAACATTTCTGCATCCGAAATCCTCTCATGAATATTAGAAACATTTCCTTCCAAAATCACTCTATCTTGAAGCTTGATTTCTTGAATCTTTCTTTTTAATAAATCTCTTAAGATTCCTTCACCGAAAATATGCAATGTATACTCAGAGTGCCTCTCACTTATTTTTGCAAACGCGTCAATTAGTAGCATATGATTTTTTTGCTCAGCTAATCTCCCGACAGTGACTAATTTTTTGCTGTTATTTTTCTTAGCCGCGCATGTTATTGATATTGGATTATAAATTATTCTGCTTTTTTCTCTGATGTTTTTGGGGAAGCAAGATTGAGCCCATTTAGTTTGAAATATAACTTTTTTGCTTAATGGATATAATAAATATGTAGCATATCGAATAATTGGAGATCTACCGTCTGACTTAGGATCATTCCGCTCCGAAATTATTATATCAACCTTAAGTCCTATACAAGCTAATATAGTAAGAATATTAATTCGAGCAACAAACGATACAATTTTATCAGGTTGATGTTCTCTAACATATTTTCTAATTTTTATTAACCATGAAGGTATTTGTTGTACTCTGCCTTTATTTTTGTTTACAAAAGCTATCAATTCGACATTGGGATGAAGTCTATAATCACATCTATCTTCTAGTAGCATTATTATATTGACACACCATCCTTTATCTGCATACTCATTAGCTAATATTGAAATGACTCTTTCAGCTCCACCCTTTCCCATGCTACCTAATATGAAAGTGATTTTTTTCGAATCTGATTTATTACTATTATTTTTGTTCATCCATATACACCCTAATCATTAGACTTAATATAAATTTTTTATCAAATTTATTAATTTTTTTTGTGTTATAATGTCCTAGTTCTATGCCATTGCCACAAGTTAAAATGCTTATTATTTTTTTCGAAATATCATTTATACCATTAGGCTGTACCAAGTACCCACCTTTACCTTCATCAACAAGATCTGTATTACCTCTTATCTTAGAACAAACTATTGGCAATCCTGCTGCCATTGCTTCCATCAAAGATAAAGATAATCCCTC
>DUOT01000075.1 GCA_012838705.1 Acholeplasmataceae bacterium | reverse complement strand
TTCCGTGTTACCAAAGATTTATATCGATTTTTACCATTTGAAATTACGATAATATTAATTATAAATATTATACAATCAGTTATCGCTATATTTCAAGTTAGTATCCTTGCTGAATTATTAGATATTGCGAGTAAATATTTTAAATATAATCTCAATAAAGAATTATTGTATAAATATTCAATAATTTTTATCCTTTCAATATTACTTCCAATTCTACTAAATATATTGTCTGATTATATTGTTCAGTATCGAATCTATATGAAGAATTATTTATTTATCGATGAATTAAATCATAAATTAAATGCTGTTCCATTAATTCACTTTGATAAACCAAATTTTTATAATGAAATTACTAGAGCAAAAAAAAGTGTTAATGGAAACTACTTAATAAATTATTATAATAGCATCATGAATATTTTCCCACAACTATTTCGTTTAGTCGGGATAGTAATTGTATTATTAGATTTTAATTTTATTTTTCTGCCACTAGCATTTATTAGTATTATTCCTATTTTTATTACTCAATATATTTTTTATAAAGCCTTATATCTATATAATAAAATAAAAGTTCCGCAATTTCGAACAAGAGATTATTTATGGGGACTATTAACCGGTAGAAATACAATCAAGGAATTTAGGGTGCTAAATGCGGAAAGGTATGTAAAAAATAAGTGGGTTGATGTTAGAGATGAATGTTTAAATGAAGAATTTGCACTCAAAAAAAAGTATCATAATATTTTTATGTTGTGTCATGCATTTGAGTTATTTTTCTACTCGATTTGTATTGTGTTAGCAATATTTTTTTTAATCAATAATGAAATAACAATTGGACAATTTAGTTCTTGTTTATCAGCGTTTTTAGCATTACAATTATCCGCTTCAACAATCATAAAGATAGTAAATACCCAGGTTTCTAATACTAATTTTGTTGCTGATTATTATGACTTTATAGATTTTTTAGATCAAGGCGAATTAAATCATAATTCTTTAGAAACAAGTAATAAATTAGTAGAATTAAAAAATGTATCATTTTATTACCCGCAAAGTGAAAAAAAAGTTCTGGATAAAGTTTCATTATCTATCAATAAAGGTGAATTAATAGTCATCGTTGGTGAAAACGGAAGTGGGAAGACAACATTATCAAAAATAATCACAAATGCTTATTATCCAAGTGAAGGAAATGTTTCATATTTAAATGGTAATACTTTTTCAATAGTCGCTCAAAATTTCGTTAAGTATCAATTAAGTTTAAGAGAAAATATTGCTCTAAGTGATATTGAAAATATTAATGATGATAGGAAAATTAAGAGAATTTTAAATGATGTGGGCATAAATTTATTATCAGAAATTGGATTAGACGATATGCTTGGTAAGGAATTAGGTGGTAGAGAGTTATCAGGTGGAGAGTGGCAAAAATTTTCGATTGGTCGTGGTTTATTTAAAGATAGCTCAATAATTGTAGTTGATGAACCTACTTCTGCAATCGATCCATTATTAGAACATGAGATTCTATCTAAATTCATTGAATTGGCAAAAAGTAGAACAGTGATTGTAATTTCTCACAGAGTCGGCATTTGTAAATATGCAGATCGGATTATTGTTCTTAAAGAAGGACAAATTGTTGGTAAAGGTTCTCACTCTGAATTAGTTAATGTTAATCCTGAATACACTAAATTATGGGAAGAACAAGCTAAGTGGTATCGATAGATGAATGATTTATATTTATCAAGATCTAGTATCAAACAATGGTTATATAAAAGAAAAGTTATTGAAATTAATTCATAGTAAAAATAGATTATTCAATAAACCGAAAAAGGAAAATAATTAAGTTATAGTTCAATTATTTTTTTGTATAATAATAATTCAATTAATACTTTAATTAATAGTTTATTTATGCTATAATTAACTAAAGGAGTGTTAATATGAAGTATAAGAAGTTTATGAGCATATTACTACTGCAATTATTTATTTTTATGTTATTTGGATTTACGAAAGTTAGTGCGGCAGGAAGAGAAGCTTTTAATATAGTTACTAATCCTGGAGAAGATATGTCTACATCAGTACGTGTTAATTGGCATTCAGATATTGAAGATTCTTTTTTAGAGTATACTACAGTTGATGATGTTGAGTATAATAATAAAATTGTAATTGAGCCTGATGTTAGATCGTTTAGTAAACCAGCTAATGAAGGTGGTTATGTATCTAATGGATTTTCAAAAAGATATGTTTGTACTGCAGTTATTGATAATTTAGAACCCGGTACTGAATATATGTATCGTGTTGGAAAAACTAATTTTTCAGATAATTATTATTTCAAAACTGCAAGTGACAAAGATTTTACTTTTGTTCATATTACTGACCCTCAATATGCAGACGCAGCAGGGGCAGAAGTGTTTAATACATTATTAGGTCTTGCATATGAACAAGATATTGCGTTTTCATTCTTCACAGGTGATGTTGTTGACCGTGGTGGAATCGAAGAGCAATGGTCGATATTCTTTACGAGATCAAATATTAATAAAGGGGTTATTGCTACTGGAGTAGGAAATCATGAATACTATGATGCTTCAAGTTCACCAAAACATTATAATAATGGCTGGTATAACGGCTTTCATAATAACCCTAAAAATGGTCCTGAAGAAGTATTAAATAGTACATACTACTTTACATATAACAATGCTTTATTTATTATGATAGATTCTGAAACTAAAGTTATTGAACCACAAAAAGAATGGTTTGCTCAAGTGTGTGAAGAACATTTCGATAAAGATTTTATTATTGTCGGTATGCATAGGAGTATGTATGGTAGCATTTATGCAAGCGACAGTGTTGCTGTAAGAAGAAACTGGCAACCATTGTTTGATAAATATGGTGTTGATTTAGTTTTATCTGGCCACGATCATATTTATGCTCGAAGCCATAGCATATATAAAAATCAAATCTCCAAAGATCCAATCTATGGAACAACTTATATTATTGGAGGAAGTGGTGGTAAAAAGTACTACCAAGCAAACAAAGATCCAATGTATGCTAAGACAATTACACATACATCAGTTGCAAATTTAATCACAATTACTAAAGATGAGATTTCTCTAAAATTAATTGGTACTGCGGGTGGTGTACTTGACGAGCACGTGATTAGTAAAAAACGAGTTGGAGAAGTTGATTCTAGTTTCAATAAAGAAACATTCAAACAAGGAATCACAATCGAACAAGATAATAATAAAACTGGTGGGACTTTAATTTGGCCAGAAAATTTCTATGGTAATGTTGTACAAATGAGTATTCATCGAAGTGATAGCACATTAAAAACAGAATTATATTTATATAATAAAAATCAAACACAACTTAGATTTTCTGGAATAAATCCTACAGGTCCATCTACGTTTATTGTAGAAGTAACATATCTTGATGGAACTGTTGATGAAGTCGAATTTGAAATTGATAACACCGTACCATATTATCCAACAATTCACGAAGTTCTAGAAATGATTCGTGAAAGCTTTAATTCAAGTGTTGCTAAAATATTTGGTAAGGATGAATAAAAAAGAGCGTTGACTTTAGTCAACGCTTTTCATATTCAAGTACTAATTCCGCAAACTTATCAAAAATCAATTGATTATTTTCATCTTGAATATCTTTTTCTGGATGCCATTGAAATGAGATTATTGGTAACACTTTATGAATAAATGCTTCAATTATTCCATCATCACTTATTGCTATAATTTCTAAATCATCAGCAATTTTTTCAATAATCTGATGATGATAACTGTTAGTCTTAAATCTTTCAGGAAACTTCAAATAACGATTAAGTGAACTATTAACATCATGAGTAGTATTTTGATGAGATGTACCAATATCTTGTTTTAATGTTCCTCCTAAAAATACATTAATTGCTTGATGGCCACGACATATCCCCAAAAGGGGTTTTTTATTTTTTACTGCGTGTAAAACTACTGCCTGATCAAGTTTATCAATCGATTCATCGACATCTTTAGATTCACCATTGTTTACTTGCTGATAGTAAATAGGATTTATATCTGATCCCCCAGCAACAACAAATCCATCACACAATTCCAAAATCTCTTCTAAATTTGGATTATCCAATGACAAAATAATTGTGTTAAATCCTTTTTTAATTATTGGTGTTAAATATCTTTCGTTAATGAATTGCGTGCGATTATCATTAGCGCTTGAAACTCTTGATGTAACACCAATTAGTTTTGTATGCATATCCTAACTCCATAATTTTTCATGATGGATTAATTATACTAGAATTCATTTTTAATTTCAAGAGTTTTGTTCACGCATATATTATTTTAATTATGAATATGATTTAAAGTAGTATGTATTTAGGGGGATTGTATGGAAGAATTATATTCTAAAAGTATTGAAGAAATATTTACTACTTTAAAAACAAGTAAACATGGTTTGAGTAATAAGGTAGCTAGTCAAAATTTAAAAAAATATGGATATAATGAATTAGTTGAAAAAGAAAAGAAAAGTAAAGCCCGTGTCTTTCTCGAACAATTTCAAGATTTATTAGTGATTTTATTAATAATTTCTGCTTTAATTTCAACTTTTATTGGTGAAATTGAATCAATGATAGTCATATTCTTTGTAATTGTTTTAAATGCAATATTAGGGACTTATCAACATTTTAAAGCAGAAAAATCAATAACTAGTTTAAAAACATTATCGAGTCCCTATGTTACTGTGATTCGCGAAAATAAGGAATTTAATATTCCTGCTCGAGAGGTAGTTGTTGGTGATATAGTTATCATTAAAGCAGGAGATATGATTTCAGCTGATGGTAGAATATTTGAAGATTATGATTTAGAAGTAAATGAAAGTTCACTAACAGGCGAATCACAAGGAATTACCAAAACAAGTAAAACCTTAACAGAAAAAAAATTAATCCTTGCTAATCAAAGTAATATGGTGTTTTCAGGAACATCATGTATTAAAGGTAGAGGAAAATATGTTGTTACGAAAACTGGCATGAATACGGAAATTGGTAGGATTGCGAAAATGATTAGCGAAGCTAAAGTTAAAAAAACACCATTACAAAATAGTTTAGATAGTTTTAGTAGAATTCTAGCTATCGGAATAATTTTAGTTTGTATTGTTGTTTTTATATTATCGATATATCGACATATATCGATTTTAGACTCTTTAATGTTTGCAGTATCACTAGCAGTTGCTGCTATTCCTGAAGCGTTAAGTACAATCGTAGTTATTGTGTTAGCCATTGGTACCGAAAGAATGGCATCAAACAATGCAATTATAAAAGAGTTAAAAGCAGTAGAGGGGTTAGGATGTGTAACAGTAATATGTACAGATAAAACTGGAACCTTAACTCAAAATAAAATGGCTGTGAGAGATGCGAAGTATTATGGTAATAAAGACTTTTTTCTAGAATGTTTAATATTAAGTTCAAATAATACAACACCTACAGAAAATGCTATTCTTGATTTTGCATTATTAAATAATCGTGAAAAAATAGTAGGTGAAAAATTAAAAGAATTATCGTTTACATCAAATCGGAAAATGATGAGTATCCTATATCGAAAAAATAATCAAACTACAATGTATTCTAAAGGAGCAAGTGAAGCATTACTTCCTAGAATTAAATATATAAAAACAAGTTCAGGTTTTCGTTTAATTGAAAACGAAGACTTGGATAAAATAAATCATGACATTAATATAATGACAAATCAAGGGTTACGAGTTATTACATTCGCTTATAAAGAAATGGGTTTGCAAAGTGATATTAAATTTATTGATGAAACTAATTTAATTTTTGTTGGACTTGTTTCATTAGTTGACCCTTTAAGACCAGAATCAAGAATGGCAGTTTATGATTGTTTTAAAGCTGGTATTAAACCTGTGATGCTTACAGGTGATCATAAAAATACAGCAATGTATATTGCAAAGGAAACAGGAATCTTTCGCGAAAAAGATATGATAGTTAGTGGAGAAGAATTGGATCAAATGAGTGATGATAAATTATATCAAGATATTGATAAAATAAGTGTTTATTCACGATTGACTCCTGCTCATAAAATAAGGATTGTGGAAACGTGGCAAAAGAAAGGGGCAATTGTTGCCATGACAGGAGATGGGATAAACGATGCTCCGGCGTTAAAACAAGCTGATATCGGAATTGCAATGGGTAAAAGCGGTACAGAGGTGGCTAAAGAAGCATCAGCAATGATATTAACTGATGACAACTTTTCCACAATCATTAAAGCCGTAGCAAATGGAAGAAATGTATATCAAAATATTCAAAATGCAATTAGATTTTTGCTTTCTGGAAACTTTGCTGGAATATTAATTGTTCTTTTCGTCTTTTTATTTGATTTACCATTACCTTTTGTTGCTGTTCATTTATTATTTATTAACTTATTAACTGATAGCCTTCCAGCGATTGCAATTGGGATGGAAGATGGAAATGATAAAGATTTATTAAAAAGACCACCACGAAAAGCAAATGAAAATTTTATTAATAAAAAATTATTATTAAAAATTGCGATTGAAGGATTAATAATTACTATTTTTGTAATCCTAAGTTATTTAACAGGTTTAAAAACAAGTAATGATGTAGCAAGAACAATGACTTTCGCAACCTTATGTCTTGCACGTTTATTTCATAGTTTTAATTGTGTGCGTGCGCGTTCATTTTTAGTTACTGGTTTTAAAAATACATATCTTGTGTTAACTTTCTTAATTTGTATGATATTAATAAATGCAGTTTTATTTATTCCGGAATTACAAAAGATATTTGTTGTTAGTAAATTAACTCATGACCAGTTAATTACAGTTTATGGATATAGCTTAATGCCAACGATTATATTACAAATGCATGCAGTATTAAAATATCAAAATTAAAAGGTACACATTTTTATGTGTACCATTTTTTAAATATTTATGGTAATAAAAAAATACTCTTAAAAAGAATAAAAACACTACGTATTCTAATTTAAGAGTTTTAATCTATTTGCATCGTGTTTTTATTTTCTTTGCTATCATTTCCGCAAGCCCTTCAGGAACATAATTAGCAATATCAGCTCCAAAAAGAACTAACTCTTTTATTGATGAACTAGATAAAAATAGGTTGTTTGCGGAAGGGAATAATACAAATGTGTCGATATTATTATCAATCGAACGATTAAATTGAAATAAAGTTATCTCGCTTTGATAGTCATTTATATTTCTTAAACCACGAATAATTACTTGTGCATTCTTTTTACGTGCAAAATTTAGAACTAGACATTTACTTGCTTCTACAACTACATTTTCGTATTTTTTTGTTGCTAATTTCATCATCTCGACACGTTCTTGATCTGTAAATGTATATTGTTTATTTGGATTAATGGATACTAAGACATATACTTTATCAAAAATTTTTGCTGCTCTTTCGATAATATCTAAATGACCATTTGATACCGGATCAAATGAGCCAGGATATACTGCGATTTTCATAAATTCACCTCGGTAATAGTATATACTAAAATTGCGAAAAAAGCAATTGATTGAATAAAATTGTTGTTTTCTCTTTGACATCTTTTCTCATTTATAGTATCATTAAAGAAAGGGAGTGAGAGTTTTGAATGCAAAGACAATTATTAAAAATGTACTACTAAAAAAGACTAAATACCTTTTATCTATTATATTTTTAATGATACTTACAATTACACTAAAAATTAGTATTCCGTTAATTGTTTATCATGTCATTAATAATATTATATTAACTAATGATCTTAATCAAAATCGCATTTTATTTTGGGTAATGATGACATTATTATGTGCATTCAGTATACTCTTATTTGATATGATTAGAATCAAAAGAACTACTGTACTAGGAAATGAAATTACTGCTAGTTTAGTAAAATCTGCTCATTCAAACGTTTTGCGTTCAGAAACACTAGAAGTCAGTAAACTTAATAAAGATGATATATATAATAAAATAATGACTAATTCCAATCTAATTGGTCATAAATATTTTTCAAAAAGTGTTTTGTTAGTATTACATCATTCTATATTTTTTGGAGGAATAATAATTACAATCGGAATTATTAATCCTTGGTTTTTATTATATAATTTAATTGCTTTGCCAATATATTATTTCCTTTCAAAGCAAATTAAAAAATTTCTTATCAAAAAAGAAGAAAATGATAAACTTTATAGTGATCAATTATCAAAACAACTTTATAAAAATATTGATGATGTCAAACATATTAAGTTATTAAATGGTGTAGAAAAAGAAGAAGAAAACCTTGACAAACTTCTTGCAAATGTAAACAAATCATATCAAAAAATTATATCTTTAGAAAACTTAGATAATAAATTTTTGATTGATCTTACAATAAATATTTTATTTGCTACTGTTATTGGTTTTGGAACCTGGATGATTCTTGATTCTGGGTCTACAACGCTCGGGGATATGGTAATATATTTCCTTCTTACTCCAATTTTATTTTCTTCATTTAAAACAATTATGGATACGAAAATATTACCTCGACATTATCGTAAGTACTTTGATGAACTTAATGAAATAATTGAATTGCGTCCAGAAAATCGTGCTTTTACAGTCCGTAGTTTAGATGAAATTTATAGTTTTAAATTTAAAGATGTTTATTACGATTATGGTCGTGATTCTGATTTCTTCCTAAAAGATATTAATTTCGAATTAAAAAAAGGCGAGAAACTAGGGATTCTCGGACTTTCGAAAAGTGGTAAATCTACGATTACTGATTTAATAGCAAAAATAATAAGACCTCGTCAAGGTAGTATCACAATCAACAATTGTGATATCAATCGTATTGATACATACTATTTACGAGATTTAATTGCTATTGTTCCGCAAAAATTTAGATTAACTCAAGAAACGATAGTAGATAATATTATTTACCCTTATCGATTTGATGATTATAAATATAATGATGCTTTAAATAAATGTAGTTTAAAACCATTAATATATTCATTACCGAAAAAAGAGAATACAAAAATTAAAAATAGCACAATTAGTGAATCTGATTTACAAAGAATAGCTCTAGCAAATGCATTTTATAAAGATGCAAAAATCTTTGTTTTTGATGAAGTGACATCTAAAATGGATCAAGATACTGAAGAAGAAATGATGGATTCAATATATCGTTTAAAAAATAAAATTATTATCGTAATTTCGAATCGAATTTATAATTTAATAAATTGTGATAAAATTCTAATATTAAATAATGGTAAAATTGTTGAGTATGGCAAGACAAGTGAATTACTTGCTGATAGAAAATCGACATTTGCGAAAATGTTAGATGAATCGCGATCAAGCATTGGATAAAAAACAGCAGATAAATTCTGCTGTTTTATACATTTATTTTCATCCATTTTAAATTTATAAAACGAATATTGTTAAATACGCATCTAATTGTTTGGTCAACGAACATTCCTATCCATGAACCGATAATTCCAAGACCTACGATATAGCAAAGAGTATATGAGAAAATTGGTCTTATAATCATTACACTAATCATTGATGTTCGTGCAGTATATTTTGTATCTCCTGCACCCCTTAAAATACCTGTTGTTACCCATTGAATGCTTTGAGGAAGCATTACAAATGCTGCTAACGGAAGTAGTTTTACTGCTTGATTAATTATATTGCTATCGTTAGAAAAGGCACTAGCTAGTGGAACTTTAAATACATTAGTAATAATGACTAATGTAATTGCAAGAATTACACTAATTACTTGTGAAATTCTCCCATAAGCAAAAGCTTTATTTGGTTCTTTTTCACCTAAACTTTGCCCAACTAATGCTGCAGCACCAATTGCAAACCCATCAGCAATATTAAAACTTAAAGCAATAATATTTCCGAGTATTGCATTGATTGCTGTTTGTTCAGTACCTAGTTCATTTACAATCTTTGCAATTACAAAAAAACCGATTCTCATAAAGATTTGCTCTACAAATGCAGCACTACTAACAGTAAAAATATTTTTCCAAGTTTTAAAATTGATTTTCCAATTATCTCGAATTCTAATCGATAAAAAACCTTTGCTTCGATAAACTGAAAGCAAAGCGATGACAAAGGCAACACCATTACCAATTAGAGTGGCAATTGCAGCACCTTGGACCCCCATTTCTTTAAAACCTAAGTTTCCATGGATCATACAGTAATTAAAGAAAATATTAACGAGATTAGCAATAATATTTGTTATTAATGTAATTCTTGTATTACCAATTGATCTTTGTGCTGCGGTTATTGTAAATCGTATATAGTTAAATATTAATCCTAATGAAACAATCTTAAAATAAGTTTCTGCTAATCCAATTGTTTCATCTTTTGCTCCTGCAAGCCTTAATAATGGATTGGCTATTGCAAGAGCAATAAAAGTCATAACTATAGAAACAATAAATCCAATTATTAGCGATTGTCGCAAACAGTCATTCGCAGCTTCCTTATTATTCTCTCCCTTTCTTCGCGAAATAATTGCAATTACTCCTGCATTTATTCCAATTGCAGCAGCAATAGTAATCATAACTGGTTGTTGCGAAATCGCAACCGCTGATAAAGCTTCAGTTGAGTAATTACCAACCATCATTGTATCTGCCATGCCTATTAATCCGATAAATAGCGTTTCTATTGCGGCAGGTAATGAAATTTTTAATGTGTTAGCAATTAGTGTTGATATTTTTGGTAAAGGTTTTTTGTTATCTTTTTTTAGTTTGGATGATAATAATAGACTCATATGAATATTATACCTTATGAAATCAAAAAAGCCAAATAAGTAAACATTTTCATAATTACATTTTACCCCTTAACAAAATCATTTACCTATGATATAATAAATTGAATAAAATAAGGAGTGTTAACATGAAAGAAGTTCGTACTAGATTTGCCCCTAGTCCAACAGGTTATATGCATGTTGGTAATTTACGTTCAGCACTTTATGCATATTTATTTGCAAAACAAAACAATGGTAAATTTATACTTCGTATTGAAGATACTGATTTAGAACGTTATGTAGAAGGGGCTGTAGAAGTCATTTATACTACATTAGAAAATGCTGGGATTAAAGTTGATGAAGGGCCAAATGAAGGTGGAGAATATGGTCCTTATGTTCAAAGTGAGAGAAGAGATATCTATATAAAATATGCCCTTGAATTAATTGAAAAAGGTGCAGCTTATTATTGTTTTTGTGATCAAGAACGTTTAGATTCGTTAAAAGATGAAAAAGGCATAAAACGTTATGATAAGCATTGTTTACACTTACCAAAAGAAGAAGTAAAAAAACGTCTTGATCAAGGTGAACCTTATGTTATTCGTCAAAATATGCCAACTACAGGGGTTACTGAATTTGTTGATTTAGTTTATGGCAAAGTAACAGTTGATAATAGTGAATTAGAAGATCAAATCTTAATTAAATCTGATGGAATGCCAACTTATAACTTTGCCAATATTATTGACGACCATTTGATGAAAATCTCACATGTTATTCGCGGAAACGAATATTTAAGTAGTACACCAAAATATAACCTTTTATATCAAGCTTTTGGTTGGGAAATACCACAGTATATCCATTTAACACCAATAATGAAGGATGAAACAAGAAAACTTTCAAAACGATATGGTGACGCTAATTTTGATGATTTTATTAATAAAGGTTATCTTCCTCAAGCAATTGTGAACTATATTGCTTTAATCGGATGGAGTCCTAAGGGTACACAAGAAAAATTCACTATGGATGAATTAATTGCTAACTTTAGTATTAGCGGACTTGCTAAATCTGGCGGTATTTTTGATGAAAAGAAAATGAAATGGTTAAATGGCGAATATATTAAAGAATTAGACTTTGAGACTTTTATGGAATATGCCAAGCCTTATTTTGAGAAATCAGATATTAAGAATAAATATGATTATCAAAAACTAGGGAAATTATTACAAACGCGAATTGATATATTTTCAGAAATACCTGAAAAAGTTAATTTCCTAGCTCATTTTCAAAAGTTCGATCAAAATCTATATTTAAATAAAAAAATGAAAATAGATTTAGACGTTGCTAAGAAAATTATTGATGCATCTTTAGAAGAATTTAAAAATTTAGATAATTGGACTGAAGAAAGCCTTCACGATGTTATTGTTAGAACTGCAAAAAAATTAGAATGTAAATCTGGTCAAGTCTATACAGTATTACGTGTCGCATTAACTGGTGTAAATGTCACTCCAGGTGGATCAGTAGAAATGGCTGATATTTTAGGAAAAGAAGAATCATTAAGACGCTTAACATTAAGTCAAGAGTGGCTTTCAGAATAACAAAAAAGTTACCCAAAATGGTAACTTTTTTATGTATTAAAAAAGCAAGACTAAATATCTTGCAATTTGTTAGCTTCTTTATTTGTGATTTTTATTACCTGTAAATCCTTTTTTGCTGGTCCACTTATTAATCTACCATTAAAATTGAATTTTGACCCATGACATGGACAATCATATGTGCGATCAATTTTGTTGAACATTAATCCACAACCTAAGTGAGTACATGTTGCATCAACAACATACACTTGTTTTTCATCTCGATATACTCCATATCGTTTATTATTAAATTTAATAATTTTTCCTTTCCCTGCATCGATTTCTGAAATGTGTTCATAAATTTTTTTAGACTTAATAATAGTTTTAATCATTTGTGAATTATATTTCCAAAATCTTTTGTTTAGAACACTACGATATGGTCTAAAAGCCTCAGCAAACTTATTATCTTTCTTTTCAATTAAATCGCGAATTAAAAGGCTGCTTGCAACACTATTAGTCATACCCCATTTCCCATAACCAGTAGCTAAATATATATTTTCATCTAATCTACCTACGAAAGGACAATAATCAACTGAAATGAAATCTCTCGTTGACCATGCGTAAGTAAAGTCTTCGATATCAAAATATGTTCTTCCGATATTTTTTAAGAAATGGTATTGATCATGTGGATTTTTAATATCTTTAGTTTTATGACTTGCGCCACTTAAAATCATTGTATCATCTTGGTAACGTATTGCAACTGTTGGTTCTTTTGTACTTATATAGTTTGCATCTTCAATATTCTTTTTAGCTTTCCCGCAAACAACATAAGATATTGAAGGTATTAATTTCGTAAAGAAGAGATTGTGATTTGGATAAATTGGATAGCTTGTTGCAATAATAATATGGTCAGCTTCAATTTTTCCGTTTTCCGTATAAGCGACATTGTTTTCAATTTTTAATACTTTCGTATCAACATATATTGAAATATTAAGTCTTTCAATTAAACCGTGCAAATATTTAAGTGGATTAAACCTTGCTTGATTAGGTACTTTTATTGCCATTTTATCAAATATATCAATTGTAACCATGTCACCTTTAATACCAATTTCATCATATGCCTTTAGTTCGTTTTTCAAGTTTTCACTTTCATTATTATAAGATACTAGATAACCGTCGACATTTTTAAAATCACAATCTATTTTTTCTTTTTCTACTATTTCTTGTATTCTTTCTAATCCTAATTTATTAAATTCATAATATAATTTTGTTTTTTGAGGACCTAATAAGTTCATTAAATCATAATAAATATATCCGTGTTGATAAGTTACTTTTGCAGTAGTATAACCAGTTGCTCCGGTATATAAATCATTTACTGTAACTAATGTAATATTATCAAATAAATCTTTTAATTCATAACAACAAGAAATACCAGTTATTCCTCCACCAATAACTAAAAGATTAGTTTTAATATCATTATTCAGTTTTGGAAACTCAATTTTTTTGATAGTATCAAACCACATTGACTTCAGCATTTTTTCACCCATTTATATTATGAGAAGAAAAAATGAAACTATCAAAAAATTACATATGTTTTCTCTTGTAAAAAATAGGGAAATAAGATATAATATAAAAAATAAGGAAGTGATAATATGTTTAGTAAAGACAAATTAAAAGAAATTTTAGAAATTTCATTATCTACAGGCGCTGATTTTGGTGAACTTTTCTTTGAGAAAAGTATAAAAAATGTGTACGAACTAACAAAAGGAAAAGTAACTGATGCATTAACATCATGCCTTTATGGTGTTGGTATTAGGATACTTCGAGGAAGCGAAGAAGTTTATGGCTATTCAAATGATTTAAATTTTGAAAAAGTTAAGGAACTTGCAAGAAAAGTTGCAAGTGGTTTTGATGGTAAACCTCTAGGAATTACATTTGATTTGCAAGAGCAAAATTATGAAAACAAACATGTTGTAAAAATAAAACCTAGTGATCTAACAACACAACAAAAAATTGCTTATTTAGAACAGATAAACAAAGGTGCAATTAATTATTCTGATGAAGTAACGCAAGTGATATGTACATTATTAGATAAAGAGCAACATGTTACTATTGTAAATACTGAAGGAAAAATAGCGAAAGATTGCAGAACAAATGTTCGTATTTTTGGTCATGTTGTAGCTAGTGATGGAAAAGATACGCAAACTGGTAGCGAAAATATCGGACGTAACCAAGGTTATGAAATGTTTGATGGCGTTGATTTAGAAGCCTTTGGTGCAAAGATTGCGAAAACTGCTGTTACGATGCTTCATGCTGATGAAATTGCTGGTGGCAAGATGACAGTTGTTGTTCATAATGGATTTGGTGGTGTTTTGTTACATGAAGCATGTGTTCATTCTTTAGAAGCGACATCTGTTGCGAAAGGTGTTTCGGTTTTCAGTAATAAACTAGGCCAAAAAATAGCTAGTGATATTGTTACTGCTATAGATGATGGCACACTTGCAAATAATTGGGGCTCTTTAAATGTTGATGATGAAGGTAATCCAACACAAAGAAATGTCTTAATTGAAAACGGAATATTAAAATCATATTTAGTTGATTATCGTAATTCACGCATTATGAAACACCCTATTACTGGTTCGGGAAGACGTGAATCTTACAAGTATTCACCAACTTCAAGAATGACAAATACTTTCTTTGCTCCAGGAAAACATACTTTTGAAGAAATTATTGCAAATACTAAAAAAGGATTATTTGCTAAAAGTATGGGTGGAGGTAGTGTCGATCCTTCAACTGGTCAATTTAATTTTGCTGTTAATGAAGGTTATTTAATCGAAGATGGAAAAATAACTAAACCAGTTCGTGGTGCTACACTTGTAGGTAGTGGTGCTGAGATATTATTAAATATTGATATGATTGCAAATAATTTAAGTTATGGACATGGAATGTGTGGTTCACTAAGTGGTAGTATTCCAACCGATGTCGGTCAACCAACAATTCGTGTTCAAAATCTGACAGTTGGAGGTAGAGGTTAATGGATTACAAATTATTGATTGATAAAGCTAAACAATATGGATTTACTGATATCGAAATTTATGAACATGTAACAAAATCACTACATATTTCTATTTATAATCATGTAGTTGATAAAAATGAAATAAGTGATGTAAAAGGAATATCAATTAGAGCTATATATAATGGAAAAATGGCTTATTTAAGTATTGAAAATACTGAAGAGGATATTGAATTTATTTTAAGTAATTTAAAACAAAATGCTGAAGCATTAACAACTGATGAAGAGTTTGAAATTTTTGCTGGTAGTAAAGAATATCCAACCGTAAAAGTTGAAGAAAATGATTTCCACAACTATCTTCATACAGATCGTATTGATATGCTTATGAGCTTAGAAGAGAAAGTAAAAGAAGCAGATGCAAGAATTGTTTTTGTTCCTCATTGTCATTATCAAGAAATTGAAACTTCAGTAAGAATTATTAACTCTAATGGATTGGATGTTGAAAAGCATAATCAATTTTGTGCAGTTACTCTTCAAGCTGTTGCTCGTGAAAATGATGATTCACAATCCGCTTTTGAAATTGAAGTTAAGAAGCGAATTAAAGATTTAGATTTGGAGAAAATGGCAAAAGAAGTTGTTCGTAAAACAGTATCTATGCTTAATGCAAAACCAGTTGCATCGAAAAAATATCCAGTCGTGATTGAAAATAAAACAATGTCAAGTTTATTTGCAGCATTTCAATCAATCTTTTCTGGCGAGGCTGCAATTAAAAAAATCACACCATTATTAGGTAAAGAAAATACTAAAATAATGTCTGATAAAATATCAATTATTGATGATCCATTAAAAGATGAAGCAATCTTTAAGCATCCATTCGATGATGAAGGAGTTGCATGTTATAGAAAAGAAGTAGTTTCTAATGGTGTCTTTAAAACTTTATTACATAACCTAAAAACTGCAAAATATTTTAATACAAAATCAACTGGTAATGGATTTAAATCAGGTAGTGTAATCGGTGTAAGTGGTTCAAACATTTATATTGCTCCAGGTAATAAAACTAAAGAAGAATTAATATCTAGTATTGATGAAGGATTATTAATTACATCACTTGAGGGCTTACACGCTGGAGTTAATCCGATTTCAGGAGATTTTAGTCTTAAATCATCCGGATATTTAATTAAAAACGGAAAAATAGATCGTGCAGTAACTTTAATAGTTATTTCAGGTAATTTCTTTAAGTTACTAAATAATGTTGCAGAAGTAGGAAGTGATTTAAATTTACGATATACTGGTATAGGAGCACCATCAATTAAGTTTAATGAAGTTTCTATTTCTGGCGAATAATATTTAGAGGTGAATTAGATGAAGCAAGAAAAAGTACTATTTACTTCAGAATCTGTCACTGAAGGACATCCTGATAAAGTATGTGATAAAATTGCTGATTCAATTTTAGATGAATTTATTAAAGGCGATATTAATTCTAAAGTTGCAGTTGAAGTTTGTGCAACTACAGGATTAGTACTTGTCATGGGTGAGGTAACAACTGAAACATATGTAGATATCCAAGGAGTTGTTCGTAAAACAGTTAATGAAATAGGATATAATCGTGGTAAGATTGGATTTGATGCTGAAAATTTAGCTGTATTAGTATCGCTTGATGAACAATCACCAGATATCGCAATGGGTGTAAAAGGTGGAGAAGGTGCAGGAGATCAAGGACTAATGTTTGGTTATGCTTGTGATGAAAATCCTGAATTTATGCCAACACCGATTGTGTTAGCCCATAAATTAACGAAAAGATTAGCTGAAGTACGTAAAAAGGAAATCGTAGACTTTTTACGTCCTGATGGCAAAGCTCAAGTTACCGTAGAATATGAAGATGGAGTTGTAAAAAGGGTTGACAATGTAGTTGTATCTACCCAACACAATGAACATGTCACATATGAAGAATTAAGAAAGTTTATAATTGATCAAGTAATAAAATATGTTATACCAAAGGAATTACTAGATGAGAATACAAAATACTTGGTAAATCCTACTGGTAGATTTGTTATTGGTGGACCAAAAGGTGATTCTGGTCTTACCGGAAGAAAGATTATAGTTGATACTTATGGTGGATTTGCTCGTCATGGTGGTGGAGCTTTTAGTGGGAAAGATCCAACAAAAGTAGACCGAAGTGCTGCATATATGGCTAGGTATATTGCGAAAAATCTAGTTGCGAGTAAAATTGCAAAACGTATTGAAATTGGTCTAAGTTATGCAATAGGCGTTAGCGAACCAACATCAATAATGGTAGAAACTTATGGAACAAGTAAGTTTTCAAATTATGAAATAATTGAAATAATTCGAAAACATTTCCCTTTAACACCACTTGGTATTATTAAACATTTCGACTTATTAAGACCAATTTATTCACAAGTATCTAATTATGGGCATTTTGGACGAAATGATTTAGATTTACCGTGGGAAAAACTAGATAAAGTTGACGAATTATTAAAATTATCTTAAAAATATTGAAATAGATATTGACACTTCTTAGTAAACTTGATAGAATTATTTATGACCCGACCAACTGGTCGGGTAATTAATTGGGAGCAAAGAGAGGTAGTCAAATGAGTGAATATAGTGTAAGAAAACCGATTACAGTTTTAATGGGTGTCTTAATTATTATTGTTTTAGGTGTTTTTAGTCTAACAAAATTACCATTAACATTATTTCCAGATGTTGAATTACCATATATAGTATCAATAACTACATATGAAGGTGCAAGTCCCGACACAGTTGAACAAGAAGTAACTTCTAAAATTGAATCTGCAGTTCAAACGATTGGGAATTTTAAAGAAGTACGCTCTATGAGTTATGAACACTTTACAGTTTCAATTATTACATTTGCTGAATCAACAAATATGGATGCAGTAATCATAGAATTACGTGAATTAATAAACAATATTGATTTTGCTGATGATGTCGGAAATACAAGAATCTTAAGAATAAGTCCCGAAATGTTACCAGTAGTAACTGCTACACTTTTTAAAACATATGATGAGGATTTATCTGATGAAGAGATTTTAATTCGTAATACTGAATGGATTAATCATGAAATTATGAACGAATTACAAAGTATTCCTGGTGTTGCTGACATTGGAATTGTTGGGGCAGCTGATGTTGTATTACAAATCAATTTGGACCAAGAAATGTTAGTAAAGTATTCATTAGATAATAATCAAATTCTTAATATTATTGAAGAACAAAATGTTGGTGGATTAATAGGTGTTACCCTTGATAATGGCGAAATAAGAATGCTTTATTTAGGGAATAAAATAGCTAGTTTAGACGATATAAAATCTTTACCAATATTAAAATCAGGTGAAGATATTGTTACACTTGAAGATTTAACTATTGATGATGGCATAAAGTATATTAATGGTAACCGTGAAAATTATTCAAAAATTAATAATAAGCAAGGAATTCAAATTTCATTCCAAATGCAAACAAACTATAGTATTACTGAAGTAAGTAATAATATAATTAACAGGTTAGATGAAATTTGTGAAGAAGAAGAAAATGCATCATATGAAATATTGTTAAATCAAGGAGAGTATATTGAAATTTCGATAAATACTGTCCTAACAAATTTAATACTAGGTGGTATTCTTGCTATATTAATTCTTATAGTATTCTTAAAAGATATTAAGCCGACATTAATTGTTGGTCTTGCGATTCCAATATCAGTAATAGCGTCATTTATGCTTATGTATTTTGCCGGAGTAACATTAAATGTTGTTTCAATGGGAGGCTTAGCATTAGGTATTGGAATGCTTGTCGATAACTCTATTGTCGTTATTGAAAATATTTTCCGATTAATTGGAGAAGGTAAATCGAAAAAAGAAGCAGCAATCTATGGTGCTAAACAACTAGCAGCAGCAATTACTTCATCTACATTAACAACTATTGCTGTATTCATTCCAATTGTATTTATTGAAGGAATGATTGCTGAAGTATTTATGAGTTTAGCTTACACTATTACTTTCTCACTTGGTGCAAGCTTATTCATCGCATTAACATTAGTTCCTTCAATGTCTTCACAAATGCTTAATGATCAAAAACCTCAAAAAGATGGTAAGATTCTTCAAATGACTAAAGATTTCTATGAAAAAACTTTAAACTTTAGTTTGAAACATAAATTTTTAACTGTTTTACTAATCTTTTTGATTCTTATAGGAACGAGTGCACTTGTTGTTTCAAAAGGTTTTATCATGTTACCAGAAACTGATGAAGGAACTATTACAATTGATATTGATATGAGTACGCAAGCTCCATTTAACTCTAAGGCTAAACTAGCAGATAAAATAACTGAAATATTAATGGAAGTTGAAGATGTTGAAACAGTATCTGCAAGTATAAGTTCGAGTTCGTTTATTAGTGTTATGCCATTAATGAGTAATGAAGATATTTCATTTGTAGTTAATTTAAAAGATAATCGAAAAAAAGAAACTAAAGAATATGAAGATATTTTTGCTGATTTAATTAATGACATTGATTTTGATTCAATTGAAGGGTTAACAAAAGATGATGTTGTTGAAGTAACTGTAGCGGTTCAAGATAGTGTTGCTAGTTTAGTTGGATCAAAAGGTATCGTTATAAAAGTTGCTGGTCCTGATTTACAAACATTAGAAAAAATATCATCAGATATTGTCGATTTATTAAAAGAAAATCCTGATTTAAGAAAAATAGACGATGGTATTAGTCGTGGAAACGATAATGTCAAAATAACTATTAATAAAGAAAATGCAATGTCATATGGATTAACTGCAAAAGATGTTGATAAAAGTATTTCATATTTATTTGCTGGATTAACAGAATTAGTATCAACACAAACAGTAAAAGTAAGTATTGATAACGTTGAATATGAAATTGAAATTCCAAGTACATCTTTTGGGGAAATTGATTATACATATTTAGGAGATTATATGCAATTTTTATCAGGTATTATTTTATTTGATAAAGATACGCAAGCAATGATTGATGAATATTTAGAAGAAAACCCTTCAGGTATTTATGTACCAAATATCATGCTTCCAACATATACAGGTGAACCAATTAAATTTATCATTAATCCTTATTTAAAAGTAATTGATAATAAAATCGAATTAAATCCATTTAGTCCAGAGCCTACTTTAGAAAGCTTATCAGTAGCAAGATTATATGATGATACAGACAAATCAGTAACTGAAATAAATTATATTACCGGATTTACTACAATTAACACTGATGGTAATACATATTATCTTGATGTTACAGCATTAGTTGCTAGTGATAAAAATATTACACTAGTAGGTGATGATGTTACTAAAACGATTCAAAAATATCTAGAGTCAGATAAATTTAAATCTTATGGAAGAGGATATGATGTTAGTTTTGTTGGCGAAAACGAAGAAATAAAAGATGCAGTTAATGATTTAATTATTGCTGGTATTGTTGGTATCGTTTTAGTATATATGATTATGGCTATCCAATTCCAGTCATTGTTATATCCATTTATTATTTTATTTACTGTTCCACTTGCTTTTACTGGAGGTATGATTGCATTACTAATTGCTGATATGCAACTTTCAATTGTTTCAATAATGGGATTAATTATATTAGTAGGTGTTGTTGTTAATAATGGTATTGTCTTAGTGGATTATATTAATTATCTTGTTGATAATGGTAAGCCAATTAAAGAAGCTTTAATTGAGGCTGGAAAAACAAGATTACGTCCAATCCTTATGACAGCAATAACAACAATCCTCGGATTACTTCCAACTGCATTAGGTTATGGTGAAGGATCAGAATTAATCCAACCAATGGCAGTAACAGCAATTGGTGGACTAATTTATGCAACGATATTAACATTACTAATTGTTCCTTTAATCTATGCAATCTTTAATCGAAAGAAGTTAGAGATTACAAATGACAACGAAGAATAAAATCATTGATGTTATCATTGATTATATAAAAGCAGGAGTAAATTTAGATATTATTTCAATGCAAAAGATTGCAAACGAAGTTGGAATTGGGAAAAGCACACTATATGAATATTTCCAAAGTAAACAGGACTTGATTGAACATGTATATATATACTTAATAAATCATTATCACGAGCGATTACAAGCTATCGATTATTTAAATAATTTTGAAACAATTCTTAAGAACCAAATCAAATTAATTATTGAAGTAATGGACGAAGCTAAAACTATAATGGAAGCAATACTACAAAATACAAGTAATTTTGTTGATAATAATAAACTCGTAATCAAAGAAATAGAAAAAGTAAATCGCTCTATGGAAAAACAATTTTTCTCAATACTAGAATTAGGTTATAAGGAACAAATAATATCTAATAAATATTTAGATATAAGCAGTCAATATATTGTAAAAGGATTAATTGGAAGTTTAAGCGCACAATATGTTTCTGGAAATACACATTTTACTGAAGAAGAAGTAATTGATTTTATTTATAAATCATTACTAGTATATTTAAAATAGAAAAAACTCTTAAATAGTATAACTATTTAAGAGTATTTTTTATAATTTGATTGT